>NZ_RZRW01000283.1:0-7527 GCF_003998745.1 Mesorhizobium sp. M7A.F.Ca.US.014.04.1.1
GTCTTTATTCGCTGGACCTGGCGCGCTGGGTCGAGACCGGCGCGATCGGGCCTGTCGAAACCTTGTTCGAGCCGGCCTATCGCGTTTCCATAGCCGGCATTGCCCGCACGCGGGACCGGCTGTTCGTCAGCCTGATGGACAATGTGCGCGGCAAAGTCGTCGTCTGCGAGCGCATGGATGGCAACTGGTCGCTGAAACCGGTGGCGCTGCCCGAAAATGGCAATGTCGGCATCAGTCATGCCGAGCAGTTCGGCTCGAGTGTCTCCTTCTCCTTCACCGATTTCCTGACCCCGAGTTCGATCATCTGGTCCGACGACAATGGCGAGACGCTCGCCACCGTGAAGTCGCAGCCGGCGCGTTTCGATGCCTCGCCGCTGATCTCGGAACAGTTCGAGGCGCGCTCCAAGGACGGCACGATGATCCCCTATTTCGTCGTCAGGCGGCGCGACCAGAAAGGTCCGGTGCCGACGCTGCTTTACGGCTATGGCGGCTTCGAAGTGCCGCTGCTGCCCGGCTATGCCGGCGTGCGTGGTAAGCTGTGGCTGGAGAAAGGCAATGCCTATGTGCAGGCATGCATCCGCGGCGGCGGCGAGTTCGGCCCAGCCTGGCATCAGGCGGCGCTCAAGGGCAATCGCCAGAACGGATTCGACGATTTCGCAGCGGTCGCGCAGGACGTCGTCAAGCGCGGCATCGCGACAGCAAGCTCGCTCGGCATCCAGGGTGGTTCGAATGGCGGCTTGCTGACCGGCGTTTCCTTGACGCAGCATCCCGAGCTTTTCGGCGCCGTCATCATCGAGGTGCCGCTGCTCGACATGCTGCGTTACGCCGAATTGCCGCCTGGCGCCTCGTGGATGGCCGAATATGGCGATCCGTCGAAACCCGAAGACGCGAAGTGGCTTTCAGCCTACTCGCCCTACCAGCATGTCGACGCCGCTGCCGCCTATCCGCCTGTGCTGCTGACCACATCGACCGCTGACGATCGGGTCCATCCCGGCCATGCGCGCAAGATGGCCGCCCGCCTGCAGGAAGCCGGCCATGCGAGGACGCTGTTCTTCGAGGAGACCGAGGGCGGCCATGGCGGGCGTGGCGACCGCCGGCCGCAGGCGGCGCAGACGGCGATGAAATATGTCTTCCTGCAAAGGGCGCTGACAGCCAAGGCCTAGAGTCATTCAGTTATGGGCCAAGCAAAGGGTGGTTCTCCTCGAGCAGCCTTTGCTCTAAGGTGGCTTCCATGGCTCTCGTCAGGACGTTGATTGACGCATTTGAGGCTCGCGCATTGCGGGTCGCGGTGACGCCGTCACCGCGCACGCTGCGCGCCGAGCTTTTGCGGCTGTGTGCCCGCATCGGCTATTCGCCACCTCTCTGCCTCTGAAGCATTCGCCCCGGCTTGGCCGGATAGAATCCAGAGGGAAGATCAGACATGACCTATCAGAATTATTCGCTGAAGCAGCTTCAGCAGATCGACGCCGCGCATCATCTGCATCCGTTCACCGACCACAAGGAAATGCGCGGGGCCGGGTCGCGCATCATCACCCATGCCAACGGCCCTTTCATCTACGATTCCGAGGGGGCTGAAATCCTCGACGGCATGGCCGGGCTGTGGTGCGTCAACATCGGCTATGGCCGTGACGAGCTGGCCGAGGCCGCCTATGCCCAGATGAAGGAACTGCCTTACTACAACTCCTTCTTCAAATGCTCGACGCCGACGCCAGTGCTGCTGTCCAAGAAGCTGGCGGAGATCGCGCCGAAGCACGTCAACCAGGTATTCTACGGCTCTTCCGGGTCGGAAGCCAACGACACCGCGCTGCGCCTCGTGCGCCACTATTGGGTGCTGGAGGGCAAGCCGGAGAAGAACCGCATCATCTCGCGCAAGATGGCCTATCACGGCTCGACCGTTGCCGGCACCTCGCTCGGCGGCATGGATGGTATGCACAAGCAGCTCAACGGTGCGGTGCCCAACATCGTCCATGTGATGATGCCCTATGCCTATGAGCTGGCGCTGCCTGGCGAGAGCGATCATGATTTCGGTCTGCGCGCGGCCGGGGCTGTCGAGGAGGCGATCCTCGAAGCCGGCGCCGACAAGGTTGCCGCGTTTATCGGCGAGCCGATCATGGGAGCCGGCGGCGTGAAGATACCGCCGGCGAGCTACTGGCCGGAAGTGCAGCGCATCTGCCGTAAATACGATGTCCTGCTGATGCTGGACGAAGTCATCACCGGTTATGGTCGCACCGGCGAATGGTTTGCCGCACAGACACTCGGCATCGAGCCAGACACGATCACCACGGCCAAGGCGCTGACCTCGGGCTATCAGCCGCTGTCGGCATTGCTGGTTGGCGACCGCATCGCCTCGACGCTGGTCGAGAAGGGCGGCGAGTTCAACCATGGCTACACCTATTCCGGGCACCCGGTGGCCTGCGCCGTGGCGCTGAAGAACCTCGAGATCATCGAGCGCGAAGGGCTGGTCGACCGCGTCCGGAACGACACCGGCCCTTACTTCGCCAAGGCGTTGCAGGAGCGCATTGCCGGACATGATCTGGTCGGCGAGGTCCGTTCGATCGGACTGATGGGCGCGATCGAGATCGTCAAGGACAAGGCGACCAAGGAGCGGTTCCTGCCGGCTGGAAGTGCGGCGGTAACCGTGCGGGATCACGCCATCACGAATGGCATGATGCTGCGCGCCACCGGCGACACGATGATCCTGTCGCCGCCGCTGATCTGGACCCGCGATACGATCGATATGGCCTGCGACCGCATCTCGAAGGCGCTGGATCTGGCGCAAGCCGATCTTCGCAAGCGGTAGAACTCGACCCCTCGGCTGGGCGCTCTTCGGCGGGCGCGCCCAGCCTTGAGACCATGCCGAAGCGGCGAGGGAACGAATTCCATCACAAGCGCGTAGTGTGTGGGGCAGCGGCTGATTCGGCCGCCACAAGGGGTTTGTTTCCATGAGAGAAACCGGCAAGAGCCGACGGACGCGAGAAGCGGCCAGCATCAGCGGCGACCTGATGCTGGCGCCGCTGGTGGCGATGATGCGGCTGCCGTTGATGGCCATGGATGGCGGGAGCCGCCAGCCATGGAGTACGGAGACGGCGCGTGCGGTCAACGAGAAGACCGCCGCTATGGCCGAAGGCGCGTTTGCGGCGCAAATGTCTTTCCTGCAATCGGCGTCGCGGTTCTGGCCGGAAGTCTTTTCCGGCCGCACGCCATCGCTGTTCAACGGGGTTGCGGCGGAGCGCTCGATCAGCGCCGCGCTGAAGCCGGCAAGCCGTGCCGTGAAAGCGAATTTTCGCCGGCTGTCCAACAAGACCTGACCGGGGTTGCAAACCGACAGTTTCTGGGTCGGCGGCCATCTCAACGTCGATGCGAATGGGGCTGGTGACGCCCAGTTCGGCATTCCGGTCCACGGCGCCAGGGGCAAGGGCACGGCCTATTCGACGGCTGTCCGGACAGCCGGCACGTGGAGCCTGCGCCTGCTGGTCGTCAGGGTCGAGGGAGCCGATGCGCCGATCGTGCTGATCAACGAAGATCATGTCCCGATCCCGAATGCTGCAATCGGAATATAGCTAGGCAAAACGCAAAAAAGCGGCCTGAACGCGGGCGCGACAGCTGACAGTTCGGCCGGCTTCGTGGCCCAACAGTCGGGTGACCACTGCAGCGTTCCAGACAAGGAAATATGCTGAAAAGCCGGATGCTGTCTGACAGTATGCGCATGCGTTCATGTGGACCGGTGGCAATTTCAGACAAGGGCACGCGCATATGGTGAGTTCCTTTCGTGCGGTCGTGGTCGGTGGCGGCTGTGTGGGCGCCGGCATTCTCTACGGCCTGGCAAAGCGCGGCTGGACCGATGTGGCATTGCTGGAGCGAACACAGCTTACGGCCGGTTCGACATGGCATGCCGCGGGGCTCATCCCCTCTTACGCGCGCAGCCGCAATGTCGGCCGCATGATCGCCAGATCGATCGCGATCTATGAAGGCCTGGAGGCGGAGACGGGCCAGAACGTCGGCTGGCACAAATGCGGGCAACTGCGCATTGCCAACACGCGCGACAGGCTGGACGAGTACAGAAGCTACATGGACGTTGCCGAGGTCCAGGGAGTGCGGGCCCGGATCGTATCGCCCGCGGAGGCGCGAGAGATCTGGCCGCTGCTCGACAACAACACCATGCTGGGTGCCCTCTACCATCCCGATGACGGCCACATTGCACCCGCCGATGTCACCCAGGCCATGGCCAAGGGTGCACGCGACCTCGGCGCGAAGATCCATCTTGATACCGAGGTCGTGGGTTTCGAGCGGATGCCGAGCGGCGAGTGGAGGGTCAAAACCTCACGCGGCGAGATCGTCTGTGAACATGTCATCCTTGCAACAGGCAATTACGCACGCCAGACAGGCGCCATGCTGGGCCTGGACATTCCCGCGATCCCGATCCTGCACCAGTACTGGATCACCGAGGCGGTTCCCGAAATCGTGGAACGCAAACGGCTTGGTCTTCCGGAGATGCCGATCCTCAGGGACGAGGGTTACGAGGGCTATCTGCGCGAAGAGGGAGACGGGCTGATGTTCGGTCCCTATGAGCGTACCGAGCAGCTCAAGCTGTTCGCCGAAAACGGTGTCCCGGAATGGTTCGGCGCCGATCTGCTCGATGAAGATTTCGATGCCGTTTCCTGGAACTGGGAGCGCGCCACCGAACTGGTTCCCGCGCTCGGGCGCGCCGGCATCAAGCGCAATGTGCGAGGACCTTTCCAGATGACGGCCGATGAGCTGCCGCTGATGGGGCAGGCGTGGGGCCTGGAGAATGTCTGGCTCGCCGAAGGGGTGCCGGGGGGCATCCTTTGGGGCGGTGCGATTGGCTATTACCTCTCCGAACGGATCGTGGAGGGTGGCAACAGCATCGACACGGCGGAGCTGGATCCCCGCAGGTTCGGCCGATACGCCAACAAGAACTGGACCCGGGCCAAGGTCCGGGAAGCCTGGGGCACCCACGCCGTACAGCACTATCCGGGCCAGGACATGCCGGCGGCGCGACCGCAGAAAACGGCCCCGTCCTATGACCGCCTAAGTCAGCTTGGCGCGGTATGGGACGTGTTGAACGGCTGGGAGATGCCGAGCTGGTTTGCGCCCGCGGGTGTCGAGGCGCGCAATGTCTACAGCTGGCGCTGGACCCCCAAGGGGAACCACGTCGCCGCAGAGGTCCAGGCTGTCCGCCACGCCGGCGGTCTGGTCGAGATGACACCAATGACCAAGTTCGAGGTCGGCGGGCCGGGCGCCGAGGGCTGGCTCGACGGAATCCTGGCCAACAGACTGCCGCGTCCCGGTCGTGTCGCTCTTGCCCATCACCTGACGCCGACCGGCGGCGTGCAGGCCGAGTATGTGGTGGCGCGGCTGCAGAGCGACCTGTTCTATCTCATATCGACGCCGCGCGCCGAACGCTGGAACCTTGACGATCTCGGCCGGCTGTTGCCGAAGGACGGCAGCGTGCATCTGCGCAACGTCACGGAGGATCGCGGCAGCTTCACGGTGGTTGGGCCGAAGGCGCGCGACATACTGCAGCCGCTGACGGAGATCGACCTCTCCAACGAGGCCTTCCCATGGTTCAGCGTACAGTCCAGCACCGTCGGCATGGCCAGCGACGTACGGCTGCTGCGTGTCAACTATTCGGGTGAGCTGGGATGGGAGCTCTATCATCCACTCTGCTACCAGCGGCATTTGCTGGATGCGCTTCTGGCATCGGGAGAGGCACACGGGCTGAGGCTGGTCGGACTTCAAGCGCTGGAATCGCTTCGTCTCGATAAATCCTACCGGGCCATGTACCGCGATATGAACCCCGAATTGTCCGCCTGGGAAAGCGGCCTCGAGCGCTTCATCAGCCTCGACAACAGGGACTTCATCGGCCGGGCGGCACTGGTCGCGAAACAGCAGCAGGTTACACGCCGGATCGCCACACTGTCGATCGACACGGATGGTGCGAGCGCATTCGCCTTCGAGGGCGTTTACCGCGAAGGCGAGCTCGTCGGCCACATCACCTCGGCGGGCTATTCCTACACTTTTGGTCACGACATAGCACTTGCGCTGCTGCCCCTGGAACTTGTGTCGCCCGGTACCGAGCTCCAGGTTTCGATCCTCGGCGAGCGCCGCGCGGCAAAGGTGATCGCCGACTCGCCCTATGATCCGGAAGGCGCCCGCGGGCGCATGTGAGGTATCCCGGAGTACAGTTTCCGGTTCATCGATGTCTCAACCGTGCTGCAGGGTAAAACGCAAAAACCGCGCTCCATCGGGAACGCGGTTTTGCCAGATACGCATGGCGCTTCGCTACGCAAACACTTTGCGAAACTTATGGCACTTGTCGAAACTTACGGGCTCCGGTACGCGAGACCTGATCCGGAGCGCCGGACGGATGAGATGTCCGCCTCACAGTCCGTTTTATAGGGACATCGTTACCGCGGAGTTATCGAGAGCTTAAGCAAATCTAAATTTTCATTTTTTCCACCGAAGGAAACCGGAAAAATCCGCCAAATCCGTGGGTTACGCCGGGTTACCCCTGAGAAAATTAATTATGCCGGAGAAATCGACGCCGCCATGTCCCTGGGCGTTGAACAAGGCATAAAGCTGAGCCGCTTCGGCACCGAGCGGCGTTACAGCACCCGCACCTTGCGCGGCTTCCTGGGACAATTTCAGGTCTTTCAGCATCAAGGCGGCTGCAAATCCTGGGTTGTAGTCCCTGTTTGCGGGCGAAGTCGGCACCGGGCCGGGCACCGGGCAGTAGGTGGTCAAGGACCAGCATTGGCCCGACGAGGTCGAGGCGACGTCGAACAGCGCCTGATGCGACAGGCCGAGCTTTTCGGCCAGAACGAAGGCTTCGGCGACACCGATCATCGAAATGCCGAGGATCATGTTGTTGCAGATCTTTGCTGCCTGGCCGGCGCCGTCGCCGCCGCAATGGACGATGCGGCCGGCCATCGGCTTCAGGATCGGCTCGGCGGCAGCGAAGGCATCATCGGAGGCTCCCGCCATGAAGGTCAGCGTGCCGGCCGCAGCCCCGCCGGTGCCGCCCGAGACCGGTGCATCGATCGACGACAGCGCGTGCTTCCTGGCGACGGCGTGGGCTTTGCGGGCTGACTCGACGTCGATGGTCGAGGAATCGATAAAGAGTGCGCCTTGCCTGGCCTTGGGCGCGATGTCTTCGTAGACGGAGAGGACATGCTTGCCTGCAGGCAGCATGGTGATCACCACGTCGGCATCCTTCACCGCGGCCAAGGCATTCGCCATAATCGTCACGCCATGTTCCTTGGCGACGGTGAGGTTTTCCGGAACGAGGTCGAAACCGTTCACCGCATGCCCGGCCTTGACCAGATTGGCGGCCATTGGATTGCCCATATTGCCGAGGCCGATGAAGGCGATCGTCGTCATTGTCTGTCTCCCAGAGTTGCTGGCTTCAACGGCCAATCAGCGCGCGAGCGATGATGACGCGCATGATCTCGTTGGTGCCTTCGAGGATCTGGTGCACGCGCAGGTCCCGCACCAGTTTCTCGATGC
>NZ_RZRW01000284.1:0-7512 GCF_003998745.1 Mesorhizobium sp. M7A.F.Ca.US.014.04.1.1
TGCTTCAGCGCAAGCCGCTCCCGGAACAGGCAGGAGATTTCCTCGCCGGCGCAGTCGACCCTGGCGAAGATTTCCGAACCCGTGGCTTCCAGAAGCACGATCGTGCCGGCAATACCCTGGGAAATCGTTGCTCGGATATGTTCGGGACGGATGCCGTAGATGAGTTCACCCACGGGAATTTTTGCCAGGTTGATGCCTTCCGGCAGCGGCAGGGTCAGCCCACTGGCGCTGCGGAAAACGCCTTCCTCGACGCGGCCGGCAATGAAGTTCATGGCCGGCGAGCCAATGAAGCCGGCAACGAACAGATTGGCCGGACGGTCATAGAGGTCGAGCGGCGCACCGATCTGCTCGACAAGGCCGTCATGCAGCACGACGATCTTGTCGGCCATGGTCATGGCCTCGATCTGATCATGCGTGACGTAAATGGTGGTGGTGCCCAGCCGCTGGTGCAACGCCTTGATCTCGCCGCGCATCTGGACGCGCAATTTGGCGTCGAGATTGCTGAGCGGCTCGTCGAACAGGAAGACTTGCGGGTCGCGCACGATGGCGCGGCCCATGGCGACGCGCTGGCGCTGGCCGCCGGAGAGCTGGCGCGGATAGCGGTCGAGCAGCTTGTCGAGGCCCAGGATGCTGGCGGCCCTGCCGACGCGGCTTGCGGTGTCGGCCGGATCGGCTTTCTTGATCTTGAGGGCAAAGCCCATATTGTCGGCCACCGTCATGTGCGGATAGAGCGCGTAGTTCTGGAACACCATGGCGATGTTGCGGTCGCGCGCCCGCAGATTGTTGACGGTGCGATCGCCAATGGCGATCCTGCCGCCCGAGATCGTTTCAAGTCCGGCAATCATGCGCAGCAGCGTCGACTTCCCGCAGCCCGACGGGCCGACCAGGATGACGAACTCGCCGTCAGCGATATCGACGCTGACATCGTGGATAATCCTGGCCGTTCCGAAAGCCTTTTGCACGTTGTTGATTGTGACCGATGCCATTGGGTTTTCCTCGAAAAAGAGTGCGATGCCGTAGCGTGCCTTCAGCCGCCCTTGACGGCGCCCGCGGTCAGTCCGGCGACGATCTGCCTTTGTGCGAACATGGTCAGGACCAGTACCGGCAGTGTCACCACCAGGGCCGCGGCGGCGAGCGGCCCCCAGCTCACTTGCTCGTAGGAGAGCATGTTGTAGACGGCGACCGGCAGCGTGCGCGTTTCACGGCTGGCGAGCACCACGCCGAAGACGAAATTGTTCCATGAGAAGATGACGGACAGGATAAAGGCGACCACTATGCCCGGCTTGGCGATGGGCAAGGCGACCAGCCGGAACACCTGCCAGGAACTGGCGCCGTCGATGTTGGCGGCCTCTTCCAGTTCCATCGGGGTGGTCTCGAAATAGCCGATCATCACCCAGACGACGATCGGCACGGTCACCACCAGATGGATGATGATCTGCGGCCACAGCGTGCCGAGAATGCCGACCCATTGGAACAGCAGGAACAGCGGGATGAGATAGGAAAGCCCCGGCGTCATGCGGGCGATCATGATGACCACCGCCGATCGCTCGGCCTTGAGCCGCGCGATGCCATAGCCGGCCGGCACGCCGATCAGCAGCGCCAAAAGCGTCGCCGTGCCGGTCACCAGAACCGAATTCCAGAGATAGAGCAGGAAATTGTTCTCCTCGAACACTTTTGCATAGTTCGACCAGGCGAGATGTTCGGGGATCAGGATCGGCGGATAGGCGCCGTTGTCGATCTCGAATTTCAGCGACAGCGAGATCATCCAGAGGAAGAACAGGATCGCCGGCGAGACGAAGACCAGGGCCGCGAAGAACAGCCCGATCCGGTTGAGCAGTCGTGAACTCATCTATTTGCCCTCCACGCCGATCCACTGCGAGCGCTGGCGCAACATCAGGAGGATGAAGGACAGGGCGACGATGACGATGAAGAACACCACGGCCATGGCCGAGCCATAGCCGATGTCGTAGTAGGAGAAGGCGGTGTTGTAGAGATAGATGTTGATGGTCTCCGAGGCCGTGCCCGGCCCGCCCTGGGTCATCGCGTAGATGATGTCGAAACTCTTCAGTGCGTCGATGGTGCGGATGATCACCGCGATCATCAGGAACGGCGCGATCATCGGCAAGGTGAGATAGCGGAATTGCTGCCAGGCATTGGCGCCGTCGATTTCGGCGCTTTCGAACGGCTCGCGCGGCACGGACGCCAGGCCGCCGAGCACGATCAGCATCACCAGCGGCGTCCACTGCCAGGTCTCGACCGCAACCAGCGACGGGATGACCGTGTTGGCGTTGAAGATCCATTCCTGCGCCGGAATGCCGACCAGCGACAGAAGATAGTTGAGGACGCCGAGCTGGGGGTGGAACATCATCGTCCAGACCAGCGCCACGGCGACGGGCGTTGCCATCATAGGCATCACGAAGACGCCGCGCAGCAGGCCACGCAGCGGAAACCTGGCGTCGAAGATCAGGGCGGCGATGGTGCCGAGCAACATCGGCGCGGCAACCGAAAGGAAGGTGTAGCTCAACGTATGGAGAAGCGATTCCCAGAAGCGTTGGTCGTACGCCAGCCGCAGATAATTCTCCATCCCGGCAAAGCTTCGCGACTGGCCGAGCGTCCAGCGGTTGACGCTCATCCACAGCGTGAAGGCCCAGGGAAAGACGATCACGGCGCCGACGACGACGAGCGCCGGAACGACGAAAGGCCAGTAGTTGGGAGCCAGCCGGATCGTCTGGCTCCCTTCGATGGCTTGCGTCGTCACCCCGGTGCGTTCTGGGGTGGTGGCGGACATCAGCCTTGCTCGCTCCTGTCGAGGACCGGCTGGAATTGGTCGGTAGCCTTCTTCAACTCCTCGGCGGGATCAGCGCCGGCGATCAAATTGGTCAGCGCCACGCCGTAGATGTCGCGGAACTCTGTGACCGGGATGATGACCGGCAGCGACAGCCGGCTCACATTGCCGGAGCCGACCACCGCATCGAGCCAGCTTGCCGGCATGGTGACGCCTTCGCGCACCTTTGGATCTTCGAGCACCGATTTGCGGAACGGTACGCCGGCGCCTGCCTGCAGCAGGCGCGCGCCCATGACCGGCGACACTGCCCACTGGCAGAACAGATAGGCGGCCTCCTTCTTCTCGCTGGTGGCCGTCACGCCGATACCGTCGCCGAAGGTGCCAGCCGCGTGCGCCTTGGGACCCTTGGGCATGACGCCATAGCCGACCTTGCCGACCACCCGCGATTTTTCCGGATTTTCCATCGGCGGGGCAAAGCCGACGCCATCGAACCACATGCCGATCTTGCCTTGCAGGAAGGCGGACTGCGCTTCGGCCCAGTTGAAGCCAGTGACGCCTGGAGGCGCGGATTTGGTCATCAGCCGCTGGTAGAGCCCGGCGGCCTCGATCGCCTCGGGCGACGTCGTGCGCAGCTTGCCCTGAGCGTCGAGTGGCGTCATGTCGTAGCCGAGCATGAGCGATGTCCACACCGGCGTGTTGGCGTTCTTGATGCCGCGGGCGACGAAACCATAAGTATTGGTCGACGGGTCGGTCAGCGCCTCGGCCGCGGCCACCAGCTGCTCGAAGGTTTCGGGATATTTGAGGCCCTTGGCCTCGAACAACTCCTTGTTCCAGTAAACGATCCAGTAGTCGACCGAGAAGGGCAGCGAGCGCAGCACGCCCTGACCGTCCTTGGCGAACAGCATGCCGGCGTCGGCGAAATCGTTTTCGACCAGACCCGGATCGGTAAGGGTGGGGTCGGCGAGATAGCCTGATATGTCGGCAAGCCAGCCGCCTTTTTCGAACTGCCGCTTCTGCACATGGTAGCTCAGATGCACGACGTCGAAGCTCGGCTTGCCGGAGCTCAATTCGATCACCGTCTTCTGGCGCTGCTGCTGCTCAGGCGTTGCCTCGGCATTGACCTTGATCCCGGTCAACTCCTCGAACTCGGCGAGATATTTTATCAGGGTGTCGCTGCGCGGGCTTTTCACCAGATTGACGTCGAGCGTCGTGCCGGCAAAGCGCTTCCAGTCGACGGCCGCGGCAAAGCCTGGGCGAACACCCACAAGGCCGGCGGCGGCAAGTGCCGCGGTTCCCTGGAGGAGTTGCCTCCTGGTTGGGTTGAACAGATTGGACGACATTTCTTCCTCCCGGTTGCTGTCGTTGTCGAATGCGTCGCGACCGCGACGCGGCTCATGCTTCCTCAGATTTGCAGCGCCAGCCGGCGCGCCTTGTCGATGTGCAGGCTGATCGCCTCGACCGCCTTCTGCGGGTCGCGGCTTTCCATGGCTTCGATGACCGCAAGGTGCTCACGCATGACCGGCACGACGCGCCCGTCGATGCGGAAGCGCTCCTGATGGATCAGCCGGATCTTCACCGAGTTGACCAGATAGGCCTTGGCGATGATCTCGTTGCCCAGCGCATCGATGAAAGTGTCGTGCATCGCCCAGTCGATGCTCTGCGCCCTGGCTTCCATTTCCGGCGTCGGCGCCTGCGAAAGGGCTTGAGCCAGCATCTCCTCGTGTTCACGCCGCAGGCGGGCAAGTTCGTCATCGGAAGCGCTGACGGTGAACAGCGCCACCGCTTCGCGTTCCATGAACAGGCGGAACTGAAAAGCCTCGCGGATCAGGCTGATGTCGATATGGGCGATCTGCATGCCGCGCTGCGGGATCGTCGTCAGAAGCCCTTCGGCCTCGAGACGCGGCACGATTTCGCGAATGGCGCCGAGCGGCAGACCGGTGAAGGCGACCAGTTCGCGCTGCGATACGAACTGGCCCGGCAGCAGATCGCGGGCCAGCAAATGCCGCGTGAAGCTGGCATAGGCTTTTTCCCTAAGCGTGGTCGGCTCGCTGCCGTCTTCCATTTCAGCGCGTATCCCTTTGCCGGTCAGGCTGATTCCCTGGCAAACAGCCCATCATAGGCGTCAGCCAGCTGTTGTCGCCCCTGCGAACCGATCGGCTCCAGCGGCGGACGGACCGCCAGCCAGCGGTCGTCGCCGGTTTTGCGCGCCACCATGACCTTCACCGCCGGCGTTACCGGGTGTTTGAGCAATTCGAGCACGAAACGCTCGACGCGTGTGTCGTCGCGCCCGTCCCCGGCCATGGCCCGGATTTCGCTGGTAACGAAATTGGCCATGCCGGAGATTGCGCCTTGAGCACCAATTCGCACGGCTCGTGCCAGATGCCGCTCGTCACCGATCAAGATCACCAGATCGCCATGGGCGCCGAGCAGCGCCTCGCTGTAGTCCCAATCCCCGCCGGAATCCTTGACCCCCGCAATGACATCCGGAAAAGCCGTACGCAATCGGCCGATCAGGTCAAGCGAGAGCTGCACCATGGTGACCGACGGAATGTTGTAGAGCAGAACGCCACGGGCGAGGGGACCGAGCACGGCAAAGACAGTGGAAAACCAGCCGAAAAGACCATCGTCGCCGACATTCTTGAAGTAGCTCGGCGGCGCCAGCAGAATGTTGCGGGCGCCGCGCTGCAAGGCATGCCGGGCCTGCTCAGCGGCGTCTTCGGCCGCATCGACCAGCACGCCGGCAACAAGCTGATGCGGCAGGATGCCGGCAGCCAGCATGGCTTCGGTCACCGACCGCCGCTCCCCGGTGCCAACCGATGCGCCTTCGCCGGTGGTGCCAAAAAGCGTAACACTGGTGCACCCCTCCGCCAGGCAACGCTTGGCCTGGGCGACCATGAGGGCGGTGGCGATCTGCCCGGAGGCATCGAAAGGCGTGGCGAGGGCGGCCGAAAGGCCAAAACGTGATGTCACCGGGAGTCTCCGAAAAGAAGTTCGAAGGCAGTGATATCTCACTAACATGTCAGTTGTAAATCTGGTTGGTGCGTTTTTTCTGTCCCCGGATGACGTGGGCGAATCTTCTTGCTGGGAAGCGAACAGCGTCACACCGGAGGTGTCGGTCAGACAGAAGAATCCCCAAACACCAGCGAAACATGTCCTCCCGCATGGCGTTCTAGCCGGCCGGCGAGGTCGAGTTCCAGCAGCACCATGAACACTTGGGCCGGGTGCAGGCCAGTGTGGCGGATGATCTCGTCGACCGAGACGGGCGTCGGGCCGAGCGCCTCGATGACTCGGGCGCGATCGCTTTCGCCGGGCGGTGGTGCGGCCAAGAAGTCGGGCGGCTCTTCGAACGGCGGCACGTCGGGCGCCCGCATGCCGGTCAGCGGCGCGATTGCCCTGGAAATATCCGATGCCTCGGTGACCAGGGTGGCGCCATCCTTGAGCAGGCCATTGGCGCCGGCGGCGCGTGGATCGAGCGGTGAGCCCGGTACAGCGAAGACCAGTCGGCCCATTTCGCCGGCAAGCCTGGCGCTGATCAGGGACCCAGAGCGTTGCGCTGCCTCGACCACCACCAGCCCAAGGACCGCACCCGCGACAAGGCGGTTGCGGCGCGGAAAATCCTGAGCGCGCGGCTGCCAGCCGAACGGCATCTCCGAAATGATGGCGCCACGCTCGGCAATCTCTTCGCACAGGCCTGCATTTTCAGGCGGATAAGGCTGGTCGAGGCCGCCGGCCAGCACGCTGATCGTGCCGGTCGCAAGACTGCCCTGATGCGCCGCTGTGTCGATGCCGCGCGCCAGGCCGGAGACGATTGCGTAGCCGTCGCGGCCGAGGTCGGCTGCCAGCATGCGCGCCATCTTGATGCCGGCCAGCGACGCGTTGCGTGCCCCGACTATGGCGACACCCGGCAGCCGGAAAACAGCTGCGTTGCCCTTTACCGCCAGCAGGGGCGGCGGATGATCCATGTTGCGCAAGAGGGGTGGGTAGTCTGCTTCACCGATGCCGACAAAGCGGGCGCCGGCCTTTCCAGCTGTTTCCAGTTCGGCCTCGGCCTCGGCAACGGACGGGATGCGGGCGATCCGGATGGCGCCGCCCGAAATCATCAGTTCCGGCAGTATTTCAAGCGCCGCTTCGGCTGAGCCGAAGCGGTTGATCAGGTCGCGAAAGGAGGCAGGGCCGACATTCTGGGTGCGGATCAGTCGTAGCCAGCTCAGCCGCTGCCGGTCGCTGAGGCGCGGCCCGGCGGTCGGCTCGCTCATCCCTTGGCTCCGATCTTGCCCTCGGTGCCGGCAAGCAGGCGCGAAATGTTTTCCCGGTGCTTGATGAAAACGATGACGCTCATCACCACGAACAATCCGGCAATTTGCGGCGTGCTCAGGACATAGAGGGCGATCGGCACGATGACCGCCGCCGTCAGCGCCGCAAGCGAGGAATAACGGAAGAGGAATGCCATCACCAGCCAGACGACGGCGAAGATCAGCGCTACCTGCCAGGCAAGGCCGATCAGCACGCCGAGATAGGTGGCGACGCCCTTGCCGCCCTTGAAGCCCAGCCATACCGGGAAGAGATGACCGAGAAAGGCGCCGAGACCGGCCCAGATCGCCAGGTCAGGCGCGAAATAGCCAGCAATCAGCACGGCGGCCGTGCCCTTCAGCGCGTCGAGCAACAGCGTCGCCGCGGCTAGGCCCTTGTTGCCGGTGCGCAGAACATTGGTGGCGCCGATGTTGCCC
>NZ_RZRW01000285.1:0-7509 GCF_003998745.1 Mesorhizobium sp. M7A.F.Ca.US.014.04.1.1
GGGCAGAGCGTTGCGGGTGCCGTCGGTGATCAGCTCGGTCACCGAAACCACGGATATGTCGGCCGGACTCAGTCGGCGCGAGACGATGGTCTGCAGATTGGTGACCAGCGCGCAGGCCGCGACCAGCGTCTCGTTGCCCGCATGCGGCCGCGCGGCATGGCCGCCGAGCCCCTTGAGCACGATCTCGAAGTTGTCCTCGGCCGACATTATGGGTCCGGCACGGGTCTCGAAATGCCCGATCGGCAGGCCGGGCATGTTGTGCAGGCCAAAGATCTCGTCGAAGGGAAAGCGCTGCATCAGCCCATCTTCGAGCATGGCGAGTGCGCCCCTGCCCCATTCCTCGGCCGGCTGGAAGACGAAGCGCACGGTGCCGTCGAAACCGCCCTCACCGGCCAGCAGCTTTGCCGCGCCGAGCAGCATGGTGGTGTGGCCGTCATGGCCGCAGGCATGCATGATGCCGGGATTGCCGGACCGGTAAGATGCGTCCGATTGTTCTGATATGCGCAGCGCATCCATGTCGGCCCTCAGCGCAATCGCCCGGTTGCCGCTGCCGCGCTTCAGCGTGCCGACGACACCGGTGCCGCCGACGCCTTCGGTGACATCGTCCAACCCAAATTCGCGCAGTTTGGCGGCGACGAAGGCGGCGGTGCGCTTCTCCTCGAAGCCGAATTCCGGGTGTGCATGCAGATCGCGCCGCCAGAAAATCATCTCCTGCTTCAGCGCGTCGCGATCGAGTTCAGACATTCTTCTGCCCCTTCTGCTTCTGCCCCTTCTGACCTACTTTGCCAGTTGCGCGGCCACATCAAGCAGGATGTTGGCGCCGGCAACAAGCTCGGCGTCATCGGTGTGTTCGCGAGGACTGTGACTGATGCCGCCAACGCTCGGCACGAAGATCATCGCCGCAGGCGCGATACACGCCAGCATCTGCGCGTCGTGGCCGGCGCCTGATGTCATGCGCCTGACCCCGAGGCCACGGCGTTTCGCGGCGGCCTCGATTTGTTCGACGATGCGCAGGTCGAAGATCACCGGTTCGAAGCGGGCCAGTTGCTCGACCGAAACCGTCACGTTCTCAGCGGCGGCAAGCTGCTCGAGATAGGCGGCAAGCGCCGCTTCCGCCGCCTGCAGGCGCTGTTCGTCGGGATCGCGCAGATCGACGGTGAAGACCGCGCGCGAAGGGATGACATTGATGGCATTCGGCTCGAAGCGGATCGTGCCGACGGTGGCGACGGTCGGCGCGTTCGAGGCTTTGGTCCGGTCGAGCAGGAAGGTGATGACCCGGGCGGCGGCGTGGCCGGCATCGTTGCGCATCGACATCGGCGTGGTGCCGGCATGGTTGGCGACGCCGTCGATTGTGATGCGCTGCCAGGAGATGCCTTGCAGATTCTCCACCGCGCCGACCGGCAAGCCTTCGCGCTCCAGCACCGGCCCTTGCTCAATATGCAGTTCGAGATAGGCGTGCGGCGTGAGGAAGCCGGGTTCCCGGTCGCCGGCATAGCCGATGCGGGCAAGCTCCTGCCCGAGCACGCTGCCGTCGGTGCCGACGGCCGCCAGCACCGTTTCGGCATCGATGCCGCCGGCGTGGACCAGCGAGCCCATCATGTCGGGTGTGTAGCGTACGCCCTCCTCATTGGTGAAAGCGGCGACCGCGACCGGGCGCGACGGCGAAAAGCCTGTCGCCTTGAGCGTCTCGATCACTTCCAGCCCGGCAAGCACCCCGTAGCAGCCGTCATAAATGCCGGCATCGATGACGGTGTCGATGTGCGAGCCGATGAGCAGCGGCGCTTGCCCGGTGTTTTCCGGGCTTTGCCAGATGCCGAAAATGTTGCCGACCCGGTCGATGGCGACATCGAGCCCGGCCTGCCGAAGCCAGCCGACGAAGAGGTCGCGGCCCTGCCTGTCGGTGTCTGAGGCGGCCAGCCGGGTCAGCCTGCCCTCGACATCCCGGCCAACAGCGCCGAGTTCGCGGATGCGGCCGAGCAGGCGCTGCGCATCGATGGCGATCATGCCGTTGCCTCGGCTGTCATCTTGCCTTCCAGCACATCGGCCGGGTTCATGCCAACCAGTTCGGCGTAGCGATGCGGGTCGGTGGCGCCTTCGGTGTTGATCACCAGCACCCGCGATTTGCCGTCAAGTCCAAGATCGGCCCGGTTGTCGGCCACCGCCCGGATCAGCCCGGCAAGGCCGACACCACCGCTTTCGCCGGCGACGATCACCGGGTCACCGCCGGCCGGCCAGGCCAGCCGCCGCATCACCGCGATGGCCTCGTCCTCATCCACCGTCATGAAGGCGTCGGCGGCGCGCGCCAGACCCCGCCAGGCGACCGGCGAGGCTTCGTAACATTCAAGCATGGCCATCACCGTCGGCTGGCCGTGCGCGACCTTGACCGGGCGCCCGACCTGGGCGGCTGCGAAGACACAAGCGGCACGCGCCGGCTCGACCACGATGAAGGTCGGCCTAGCGTCACCGAGCACGGTGGCCAGATGACCGGCCAGCGCGGCGGCAATGCCGCCGACACCGGCCTGCACGAAGACGTGGGTCGGCGTCCGAGGGAGTTGGCGCAAGGCTTCGCGTACGATCGCGGTATAGCCCTGCATGACCAGGCCGGGAATGCGCTCATAGCCCGGCCACGAGGTGTCGGAGACCACGGTCCAGTCCTTGTCGGCCGAAACCTGGGCAGCTTGCCTGACCGAATCGTCATAATTGCCGTGGACGCGGATCATCTCGGCGCCATAGCGGGCGATCGCCGCGATGCGCTCCTCGCTGACCCCGGCGTGGACGAAGATCGCCGCCCGCGCGCCGACGAGTTGCGCGCCTTGCGCGACGGAGCGGCCATAGTTGCCGTCGGTCGCACAGGCAAATGTCATCGCCGCGGCGACCGCCCGCACATCAGGCCGATCGAGATCGGCCACATCGAGGAGCCGGCCAAGGCGACTGCCGGCCTCCTCCAGCACCAGGCGGAAGACGGCATAGGCGCCGCCAAGCGCCTTGAAGCTGCCGAGGCCGAGGCGAAAGCCCTCATCCTTGATATGGATGGCGCCCAGTCCGAATTCGCTGGCGAGCGCCGGCAGTGCATGCAGCGGCGTCATCCGGTGATTGTCGCGGTGGCTGAGAAAACGCTCGACCGTGTCGGCTCCGGCCACGCCAAGGGTTTCGGCATCGATCGGATCGAGCGGCCGGCGGTGCGATGCGTTGCGGTTGAGCAGGAACATTGGCCGGTCCCGTTGGTCAGCGAGAACATATTGCAGGAGCAACGCAAAGAGCGCTGTAATATGGTCTCTTAAATGCAAGTTTGTTTCGTCCAGGATATTCCATTGCCTGCATTGCCGTCCTCGCTCGATAGTTTCGATCTCGCCATCCTTGCCATCCTGCAGCGCGACAACACGACGCCGCAGCGGTTGATCGGCGAGGCGGTGAACCTGTCGGCGCCGGCGGTGCAGCGCCGCATCAAGCGCATGGAGCAGACCGGCGTCATTGCCGGCAATGTCGCTGTCGTCGAGCCGGCAGCGGTCGGTCAACCCATCACCATCTTCGTCGAGGTGGAACTCGAGAGCGAACGCGCCGAACTGATCGACGCGGCCAAGCGGCAGTTCTCGGCGACCCCCGAGGTCCAGCAATGCTATTACGTCACCGGCGAGGCCGACTTCATCCTGGTCATCACAGTGGCCGACATGGGCGCCTATGAGGCGCTGACGCGAAAACTGTTCTTCGACAGCAACAATGTCCGCAAATTCCGCACGTTCGTTGCCATGGACCGGGTCAAGGTAGGGTTGACGGTGCCTTTGCCTGTCTAAATATTTGTCGCGCGGCAGGCCTTTACTTTCCCACCATGTTTTTGACATTCTCGGGCTGTGAATTCTGCCGCGGAGGCCGGCTTGGACGACACCACCCCAGTTGCGATCATCGGTGCCGGGCCGGCGGGCCTGGCCATTGCCGCGTGCCTGCGGCAGAGCGGGCAGGATTTCGTCCTGCTGGAAAAGGAGCAGCAGGCCGCACCCGCCTGGCGACGCCACTATGAGCGCGTCCATTTGCACACGGCCAAGCGCTTTTCCTCGCTGCCCTTCGCGCCCTTTCCCAGGGACTATCCGCGTTATGTGCCGCGCGATCTCTTCATCGACTATCTAGATGCCTATGCGCAACGTTTCGATCTGCGGCCGCGATTTGGAGAAACAGTGCGGGCGATCACCCGGCGGGGCAGAAGCTGGCTCGTGGATACGACGACCGGTCCCTTGCATGCTTCAAACGTTGTGATTGCATCTGGCAACAACGCAGAGCCGCTGATGCCCAGATTTGCCGGCGCCGATGCCTTCAAGGGCCAAAAGCTGCATAGCGCCGACTATCGCAACGCAGTGCCTTTCGCCGGCCGGCCGGTGCTGATCGTCGGCATGGGCAATACCGGCGCCGAGATCGCGCTCGATCTGGTGGAAGGCGGTGCGCGGCCGACGATTTCGGTGCGCGGCGGCGTTCATATCGTACCGCGCGAACTGCTTGGCGTGCCCATCCAGATGATCGGCATGGCGGCGCGCCTGATGCCGCAGCGCATCAACGATGCCTTGTTTCCCATCATCCTCGATCTGGCGTTGGGCAGGCTGGGGAAATACGGGCTCAGGCGGCCGCAGCAAGGAATGCTGCAGCAGATCGCGCTCTCGTCGCGCATTCCGACGATCGATATCGGCACGGTGCGCAAGATCCGCGAAGGTGCGATCAAGATCGTACCCGACATTGCCGAGATCACCGAACAGGGCGCCCGTTTTACCGACGGCAGGCATGGCGAGTTCGACGCGATCATCTTCGCCACCGGCTTCCGGCCCGGCTACGCCAAATTGCTGGAGCCCGGCGTTCAGCCAGAGCGCAGCGGCGTCAATGCGAGGGCTTCAGAGCTTGGCCTCTATCTCATCGGCTTTCACAATCCGGTCACCGGATTGCTGCGCGAAATCTCGATCGAGGCCGAGCAGATCGCCGACGACATCAGTCTTAGGCGAAACCGAAAGAAGGTGGCCGAAGCCCTGCCGGTATAATTTGACGCGAGAGCAACTGAGTTCTCTCACCTTGCCGCGCGCAGCCAGACCTTGTTGTCGTGGAAGGCAGCACCCCCATAGGGTGCAGGCGCGTCGGCGCCGGTCAAAACGTTGATGCCCTCGCCGCGCTCATGGGCGCTGTTTGGCCAGATGCCTTCGGCGATCACCACGCCACGCTTGATGCCGTCGAACAATTTTGCATGCAGCACGACTTCGCCGCGCTGGTTGCCGACCTCGACACGGTCGCCATCGGCCAGCCCAAGTGCCGCGGCATCGTCGGGATGTAGAAGCAGTTCCGGGCGGCCCTCCCTGGCTTTCGACACCGGTGTTTCCGAGAATGTCGAATTGAGGAAGTTGCGCGCCGGCGACGTCGTCAGCCGGAACGGGTGGGCTTCGTCGGCGACCTCGATCAGGTCGACATGGTCGGGGAATTCCGGCAGCCGCGCCACCGGGCCGAACAGGCCCATGCTTTTGGGCGGCCGGTTGGGCGCCGCCTGCCCGGTCCAGTCGGCGCGGAAGCGGAATTTTCCATCCGCGTGGCCAAATCCGTTGATGAAGTGTGCTGCCTCGAAATCCGGCTGCAGGTCGACCCATTTGTCTTGCTTCAAGCTTTCGAAACTGCCCAGCCCGCGCTTGCCCAGGATGATGTCGATATGCTGCTGCTCGGTCAGGCCGAAACCCGGACGGTCGGCGACACCGAGGCGATCAGCCAATTGCTCGATGACGAAATGGTTGGTGCGCGGTCCCTCCGGCGGCTCGATCAGCTTGGGGCCAAGCGTGATGTGCTGGTTGCCGCCGCCCTTGTAGACATCGTCGTGCTCGAGGAACATCGTGGCCGGCAATACGATGTCGGCAAGCTTGGCCGTGTCGGTCATGAACTGCTCGTGCACGCAAGTGAACAGGTCGTCGCGCAGGAAGCCTTGCGTCACCAGCCGCTGCTCCGGCGCGACATTCACCGGATTGGTGTTCTGGATCAGCATCGCCGTCACCGGCGGGCCACCATAGAGCGCATCGCTGGCACCGGTCAGCACCGGGCCGATGCGCGAATGGTCGAGATAGCGGATCGAGGGATCGCGCATCCTGGTGCCTTCGAGCACATCCTGGTTGAGCTTGAAGATGCCGGAATTGGAATGGAAGGCGCCGCCGCCCTCATATTGCCAGCTGCCGGTGACAGCCGCGATGCACGAGGCGGCATGCATGTTGACGGCGCCATTGCGCTGGCGTGCAAAACCATAGCCGAGGCGGAAATAGGTCTTCTTGGTCGTGCCGACGAGGCGGGCGAAGGCCTCGATCTCGGCAACCGTCAGGCCCGTGATCCCGGCCGCCCACGCCGGAGTGCGCGTCTCGAGATGCGCTTCCAGCCCTCTCGGGTCGTCGGTGTATTTCGAGAGATAGGCGCGGTCGGCCATGCCCTCCTTGAACAGCACATGCATGACCGCGCAGGCCAGCGCGCCATCGGTGCCTGGCTTCAGCACAAGGCCAAGATCGGCCTGCTTCATCGTCGCGTTTTCGTAGACGTCGATGACGACGATCTTGGCGCCGCGCTCCTTGCGCGCCTTGATGGCGTGGGTCATGACGTTGACTTGGGTCACCACCGCATTGGTGCCCCAGATCACCACGCAATCGGATTTCGCCATCTCGCGCGGGTCCGGCCCGCGCAAGGCGCCGGCCCCCATCATCCAGCCCGTCCAGGCGAGATTGGTGCAGATCGACCCGAAGAAGCCGGAATACTTTTTCGCGTGGCGCAGCCGGTCGATGCCGTCGCGCTGCACCAGCCCCATCGTGCCGGCATAGTAGTAGGGCCAGATCGTCTCCGAGCCGTACCTCTCCTCGGCCGCAATGAACTTTTCGGCGACGAGGTCGAGCGCGGCCTCCCAGCTCGCTTCCTTCCAGGTGCCGTCGCCCTTAGCGCCGGCGCGGATCAGCGGCTTCAGCAAACGGTCGGGATGGTGGACGCGGTCGGCATAACGCGCAACCTTGGCGCAGACGACGCCGGCGGTGTAGCTATTGGACTTGGCGCCATGGACGCGGCCGATCCGATTGCCGTCGAGCAGTTCGACCTCGAGCGCGCAGGTCGAAGGACAATCATGCGGACAGGCCGAATGGCCGATGCGAAGCTTGGCGTGCTGGTTCATGCGGCAAGACTAGCGGGTTTCAAAGGGCGCGTGTAGGGCCAGATGATTAGCCAATCTCCCCACTTGTGGGGAGATTGCGTAATCACTCCGCCGTGCCTTCTTCATACTCTGCCGACATGGACAGCCACTTTTCCTCGTGGCCGGCCAGCGTCTGGGCCAGTTGCGAGCGCTCCTTGGCCAGCCGGGTCGCTGTCGAGGGATCCTTTTCGTACACCGCCGGATTGGACAGTTCGTCCTCGATGCCGTCGATGCGCTTGCGGATGCGGTCCATCAGCGCTTCGGTGGCGCGGATTTCCTTGGCCAGCGGCTCGAAGGCGGCGCGGCGTGCCGCCGCATCGCGACGGCGGTCGGCCTTTGAC
>NZ_RZRW01000286.1:0-7508 GCF_003998745.1 Mesorhizobium sp. M7A.F.Ca.US.014.04.1.1
TGCCGCGGCGGCCCGCCGCTGGTGAAGGCGGCGACGGGCGAGGATGTCAGTGCCGAGGATCTCGGCGGTGCGGATGTGCACACCAGGCTTTCCGGTGTTGCCGACCACTATGCGCTGGACGACGACCATGCCCTCGCCATCTGCCGGCGCATCGTCAAGAACCTGAATCGGAACAAGACTGTAAGCCTGAACTCTAGGAGAGCGATTCCGCCGCTTCATCCGGCGGATGAACTTTATGGCATCGTGCCGACCGACCTGCGCCAGCCCTATGACGCGCGCGAGGTCATCGCGCGCGTCGTCGACGGTTCCGAATTCGACGAGTTCAAGCAGAATTACGGCACCACGCTGATCACCGGCTTTGCCCATCTCCATGGCGTGCCGGTCGGCATCATCGCCAACAACGGCGTGCTGTTTTCCGAAAGCGCGCTGAAGGGCGCGCACTTCATCGAACTGTGCTGCCAGCGCAAAATTCCATTGGTCTTCCTGCAGAACATCACCGGCTTCATGGTCGGTCGAAAATATGAAGCAGGCGGCATCGCCAAGGATGGCGCCAAGCTGGTGATGGCGGTTGCCACCGCCAGGGTGCCGAAGGTGACTGTCATCATCGGCGGTTCGTTCGGCGCCGGCAATTACGGCATGTGCGGCCGCGCCTATTCACCGCGCTTCCTGTGGATGTGGCCGAACGCCCGCATCTCGGTGATGGGCGGCGAACAGGCGGCAACGGTGCTTGCCATGGTCAAACGCGAAGGCATCGAGCGCAAGGGCGGAGAATGGAGCGCCGAGGAAGAGGCGAAATTCAAGAAGCCTATCCTGATGAAATACGAGCATGAGGGCCATCCGCTCTATTCGTCCGCACGCCTCTGGGACGACGGTATCATCGATCCTGCAAAGACGCGCGACGTGCTGGCGCTCAGCCTGTCGGCCGCGCTCAACGCCGAAATCGAGGACACGCGCTTTGGCGTGTTTCGGATGTGAGAATGGACGGTCAACTTCGACAGCCAAACGGCGGAACTATACCGGCAGGCCGTTGCTGCCGTGTGAAAAGGCTGAACTGTATGGACCAAGCGATTGGTCAGTATAGGCGGCTTCGAATCTCAAACAGTGAACTGGCGGGGGGACAAAATATTCGCTACTGTTTATCCAGCATGGGGCAATGGGGACGGGCTGGAAATGAAACTGAAATATTGCCAGGGAACGGCTGCTTCGATACTTTCCGCATTTCTAATATTAACGGCGACCGGCATCAGCTCGGCGGAATCGCTCGCAGGACGCAAGGGAGACGTGCGTTTTCCGCCGACCTTGGGTTCGGGCGAATGCAACGTTGCCTACAAGGGTTACGTCGCGGCGAGCGGCCATTCGGCCTACGCCACAACCTTTTATTCGCGCGTTGTCGACCTCTACATCATCTGCGGGACGAAGCTCAACGCGCCGTCCCAGAAGGCGGCGGAAGAGACGGCGCTGCGCAATTGCCAGGCCGGGTTGACACGGTGGAAGCTCAAGACCGCGAGTGGCGGCTGCGCAATCTCGTCATCGAAATAAGCAACCGGCCGAGACTTTTTTGCGAATGGGGGAAGCAGAATGAAATCCGGGACCTGCAAACGAGCAGCCACCCCCATAGTGGCAGGCTTGCTGATGGTGGCGGCCTCCACCGCTGCCATGGCCGGATCGCTGGCAGGCAGCAAGGGCGACGTGCGCTACCCGGTGACCATTCCTATAGGAACCACCGGGGGCTGCGGGAAGGCCTATGCAGCGTATCTCGCAGCCGCAGGCCATTCGGCTTTCGCGGCGACGCCAATCGTTCCGGCGACCGAGTACTTCGTTTGCGGCGTGAAGCTGAATGCATCGTCACAAAAGGCGGCGGCGGAACTGGCACTGAAATCCTGTCAGGCCAGCAAAAGCAAATACAAGGTTACCGTCGCCGGCGCCTGCAGCATCGCCGCGTCCAAATAGACCGGAAAGCGCCCGGTTTTTCTCCTTGGGGAAGACAAAATGAAATCCACGAATTCCAAGCGAACAGCCATGGCGATATTGGCTGTATTGCTGGTGTTCGCAGCATCCGGAGCGGGCATGGCCGGCTCACTGGCGGGAAGCGAGGGGGACAAGCGTTTCCCGCCGTACCTGCCGCGAAATCCCAAGGATCCCTGCACCAAGGCCTACAAGGCCTATGTCGCGGCCGGTGGCCATTCAGCGTACGCAACCACTCCCTACGCACGGATAATGTCGTCGTACATAGTTTGCGGCGGCCACCTCAACGCACCATCTCAAAAGACGGCCGAAGAGTTGGCGATGAAATCCTGTCAGTCCACCCGCGGCCACTACAAAGTCACGACCGGCGGCAGTTGCGAGATCGCGGCCTCGAAGTAGGTACAGCCGACCGCAAGGTAGAGCACTTCCCTGGTAAGGGAGAGGTTTACTCCGAGGGCTTAAAAGGCTCGCGAGACAGCACCCCCCTCTGTCCTGCCGGTCAGAGGGGGGTGTTCAAGCGCCATGCTTCCCATGGACTTCGAACCTTACATGCGGAGGCTCCATGTTCGCCAAGATCCTGATCGCCAACCGCGGCGAGATCGCTTGCCGTGTCATCCGTACGGCTCGGAAGCTGGGCGTGCGTACCGTCGCCATCTATTCGGATGCCGACGCAAAATCCCTGCATGTCGAGATGGCCGACGAGGCGGTGCATATCGGCGCCTCGCCCGTCGGCGAAAGCTATCTGCGCGGCGACAAGATCATCGCGGCGGCCCTGGCAACGGGTGCGCAAGCCATTCATCCCGGCTACGGCTTCCTGTCGGAAAATCCCGATTTCGTCGACCAGGTGACAGCGGCGGGGCTTATTTTCATCGGCCCATCCGCGGCCTCTATCCGTGCCATGGGGCTGAAGGACGCCGCCAAGCGGCTGATGGAAAAGGCCGGCGTGCCGGTCGTGCCGGGCTATCATGGCGAGGCGCAGGAGATCGTGCTGCTTGCCTCCAAGGCGCGCGAGATCGGCTATCCAGTGCTGATCAAGGCGCGCGCCGGCGGCGGCGGCAAGGGCATGCGCCGGGTCGAGCATCCCGATGAGTTTTCCGAGGCGTTGTCCAGCGCACGGCGCGAGGCGAAAGCCGCGTTCGGCGACGACCGTGTGCTGGTCGAAAAATATGTCGACAAGCCGCGCCATGTCGAAGTGCAGGTCTTCGGCGACAATTTGGGCAATGTCGTGCATCTCTACGAGCGCGATTGCTCGGCGCAGCGCCGCCACCAGAAGGTGATCGAGGAATCGCCGGCGCCCGGCATGACGCCCGCTTTGCGCAAGGCGATGACGGAGGCGGCAGTGAAGGCCGCCAAGGCGATCAATTATTCAGGCGCCGGCACCATCGAGTTCATCGTCGATGCCTCGCAGGGCCTGAAGGCCGACCGCTTCTGGTTCATGGAGATGAACACCCGTCTGCAGGTCGAGCACCCGGTCACCGAAATGGTCACCGGCACCGACCTGGTCGAGTGGCAGTTGCGGGTCGCGTCAGGCGAAAAGCTGCCCAAGACGCAAAGCGAGATCGCGCTCGTCGGCCATGCCTTCGAGGCGCGCATCTATGCCGAGGACGCGGCAAAAGGGTTCCTGCCGGCGACCGGTACGCTGCATCATCTGAAATTTCCGGATGCGGCCCCGCAAGGCGCCACGATTCGCATCGAGACTGGCGTGCGAGCGGGTGACGCCATCTCGCCCTATTACGACCCGATGATTGCCAAGCTGGTCGTCCACGCAACGGACAGGCAGGCGGCTCTGGAGGCGCTTGGCGCGGCGCTATCCCGGACCGAGATCGCCGGCTCGACCGTCAACACCGCCTTTCTTGCCGCTCTCGCCGCCGATCCGGATTTCGCCGCAGGCGATGTTGACACCAGCCTGATCGCCAGGCACCAGACGGCGCTGACCGAGGTCGCGCCGCCGACCGGCGAAACCATCGCTGCCGCGGCCGTTGCGGCCTCCGGCGCCGGAGCATCGCCGTCACCCAACGATCCGTGGTCGTCGCTTGCCGGTTATGCGCATTTCCACAGCGTGGCGCGACGCACACGTTTGAAGTTTGGCGAAGACGAAATCGTGGCGAAAGTTTCGGTGCGGCATGACGGGCGGTTCCAGGTGACGCTGGACAAGCCCTATGACGACACCAATTCGCATGATTTTCGCTCAACACCACGCCTCGCCCGCTGGCCAGGCCACATCACCCTGTTCGAAGGCGCCGTCGGCTACACCTTTACGGTGCCGGACCCGCTCGCACGAGCCGACGAGGCAGCGGCGGGTTCAGGCAGCCTGCGCGCGCCGATGCCGGGACTGGTCAAGCTGGTGCGCGTGGGAAAGGGCGATGCCGTGATCAAGGGTCAACCGCTGCTGATCCTGGAGGCGATGAAGATGGAACACACCATCGCCGCGCCGCATGACGGCGTGATCGCCGAGATCGCCACCGAGGGCGTGCAGGTGACCGACGGGACGGTGCTGGTACGGTTCGTCGAGGAACAAGCCGCTTCGGCCGCTGTAGCCAGCTGACGGTTCGAAAGGCAGACTACAGGGCAAACAAGAAAATGGCCGGGGACGACCCCGGCCATTTCCCTATGCTATTCAGTCGCCGGGCCGGCGATTACTGCGCGATCGGCGCATATTTTCCGTCATGCCACTGGTTGATGTCGTAGCTGGCATTCTTGAGATCGCCCTTCTCGTCGAAGGTGACATTACCGACGACGGTGCTGATCGGCGTGCCGTTCTTCAGCGCCTCGGCAACCTTGGCCGGATCGTCGCTGCCGGCACGCTTGATGCCTTCGGCGAATGCCTGGATGGTGGCGTATGAGAACAGCGTGAAGCCCTCCGGCACGAAACCGCCGGCCTTGATCTTCTCGACGGCTGCCTTGGCTTCCGGCTTTGCCTGCGGATCCGACGGGAAGACGAACATGGTGCCCTCGCCGGCCGGGCCAGCGACCTGCCAGAATTCCGGCGAGGCGATGGAGTCCGGCATGATCAGCTGGAACTTCAGGTTCTGTTCCGCCGACTGACGCAGGATCAGGCCAGCTTCAGGATGGTAGCCGCCGAAATAGACGACGTCGGCTTTCAAGTCCTTGAGCTTGGTAACGAGAGCCGAATAGTCCTTCTCGCCAGCGTTGATGCCGTCATAGTAGACCTCCTTGAGGCCGCCGGCATTCATCGTTGCCCTGACGGCGTCAGCCACGCCCTGTCCGTAGGCGCTCTTGTCGTGCAGGACGACGACATTCTTGCCGGCGAACTTCTTGGCGATCCATGGGCCGATGAAGGCGCCCTGCGCATCGTCACGCGTATAAAGGCGCATGATCGTCGGCCAGCCGGCCTTGGCGGCCGCGTCGGTCAGCACCGGGTTGGAAGAAGCCGGGCTCATCATCAGCGCGCCGGCTTCGGCATAGACGGCCGAGGCCGGAATGCTCGAACCCGAGCAGGCATGGCCGTCGATGAACTTGACGCCATCGGCGACGACGCGGTTGGCAACCGACACCGCCTGCTTGGGATCGCACTGGTCGTCTTCGATATCAAGCTTGATCATCGACCCGTTGACGCCGCCAGCGGCGTTGATCGCATCGGCAGCGGCCTGTGCGCCCTGCTTGAACTGATCGCCGATGGTGGCGAGCTGTCCGGTCATCGGGCCGATCACCGCAAAGGTGATATCGTCGGCGAATGCGACCGGCGTGCTCATCATCAGGCCGAATATGGCCGCGTTCAAAATACTCAATTTTTTCATGATGGTAGAACTCCTCCACTCACGCGCGGCCGCCCCGGCCACGCTTCTTCCAGAGAGGCGGGACAATTTCATCCTTCATTCGGCCTGTCTAGGCGCATTGGCGCCGCTCGATTGGGCCTGCAAGACGTCATCCACGCAAAAACCCACGCCAGCCTTGTTCCGGCTGGTCGTGGCTTTTTTGCCCGTCGAGCAATCTCCAGGCGCCCCGCCCCTAAAAATCCCGCTCAGCTTCCCTGTGTCGCGCACGACTGGGCCTTGCGGCCTGCCGCGTTCTTTCTCTTGCCCTCGTGACCGTCTTGCGCGGCCTTCAATTTCGCCGGGTCCGGCCGTCTGTGCGGCCTTGATCCCGGAGCTTCCCTGTCTTCGATAGGCCTGTCTGCGATTGGCAGATTTCAGTGCATGGTCATCCATTCGCGGGCTTCGCGAAGCGCCGTGGCGATCTCGACCTTCGACATGGCCGCCGACAGTTCCGAGCGCAGTTCCGCGGCGCGGGCCGAGCCCTTGATGGCGGCGATGTTGAACCATTTGTGGGCGGCAACGACATCGGTCTCGCAATCGCGGCCGGTCGCATACATCATGCCCAGTTCGAAAAGGATGTCGGCCTGGGCAGTTGCCCCCATGGCGCCGAAACCTGCTTCAAGCATTTCAAAACGTGCCATTTCAATCCCCTGTTTCCGGCCCCTGTCAGGCTCCCGAGAGCTGCCTTCTTTCGTCCTTGGCGGCTGCTCTTCCGATGCTTTCGAGAATGCCGTGCAGGCTTGAATCCGTCGTTAAATGGCGTGCTTAATTTGAGGAAAACAAAGCTAAAACAAGAGGTAAACGCGGAAATTCGTTAAGGATACAAAGCCAGCAATTCAGCCTGCTTGCGTCAAATTTGACGAAAATTTCCCGATGCCAATTCAAGACTTCGCTAACCACAGGAGACAAAGGCGATGCGCCGATCGTTTCATTTCCTTGGCCAGGAGGCGCATTCGGGGCCCTTCAAAATCCGAAAGTCTTCCGTTGCGGCACCGCTTTTGTTTTGCCGGGAGCTGGATTAGCTTACGTTTGCGTAAGCGGCAGACCGAGGCGGAGCATCCGGCCGGACATCTAAAGGGAGGAAGACATGTTTCGAAGAGTGAGCCTGGCCCTTGCGGCCACATTGATCATGGCCGGTGCGGCCTGGGCCGATCCGATCGAGGGCAATTGGAAGACGCAGGCCGGCGACACCGCAGCCATCGCTGGCGGCGGCTCGTTTTCCATCACGCTCAAGTCCGGCAAATATGCCGGCAAGACCATCGGCTCGCTCAAGGCGACGGGCGACAACAAATATGCCGGCAACATCACCGATCCGGCAAACGACAAGACCTATTCGGGCAAGGCGACATTGTCGGGCACCTCTCTCAAGATGAGCGGCTGCGTGCTCGGCGGGCTGATCTGCAAGAGCCAGACCTGGCACAAGCTCTGATCGAGCGCATCTTTCCGACCTGATGACGGGGCCCCGACGGGCCCCGTTTTCGTTTTGTCGACACATCCTGCGCCGGTGATGCTCGATGGAGGCCGGCGGCTATCCAACCGACGCCGGCGCCGTCGAAACCCCGTCAATCATCTTGAACCGCAGATGAACGCCGCCATCAGAGCCGGTTCAGTTGCATCAGGGCATTCTCCGGCGTGTTGAAGGAGACCGACCCAATGCTTGCTCGCCGCTTCACCATCGTCTGCCTGCTGGTGAGCCTGTTTGGAATGCTCTTCGCCATCCTCGTCGCTGTAGCGGGCCGTCCGGCCCGCGCCTGGGACGTAGCCAGT
>NZ_RZRW01000287.1:0-7352 GCF_003998745.1 Mesorhizobium sp. M7A.F.Ca.US.014.04.1.1
CCAACATGCTCACCTACGCCCGCATCGTCGCGGTGCCGATGGTGGTGCTGTGCTTTTTTCTCGAAGGACATCTGAAGTCGAGCGACTTTGCCCGGTGGTCGGCGCTGATCATCTTCCTGCTCGCCTCGATCACCGATTATCTGGATGGCTATCTGGCGCGCGCCTGGCAACAGACCTCCAACATCGGCAAGATGCTCGACCCGATCGCTGACAAGCTGCTGGTCGCCACCTGCCTGCTGCTGCTGGCTGCGGACACCGATCGCCATGCGGGCATTGCCGGCTGGTCGTTGTGGGCGGCGATCATCATCCTGTGCCGCGAAATCCTCGTCTCGGGCCTGCGCGAATATCTGGCGGCGCTGAAAGTCTCGGTGCCGGTGACGCAGCTGGCAAAATGGAAGACCGCCATCCAGATGGTCGCCATAGCGTTCCTCTTGGCCGGACCGGCCGGCGACAAGATCTTTCCGCTGACCACCCAGACCGGGCTGGTGCTGCTGTGGATCGCGGCGTTGGTCACACTCTACACCGGCTACGACTATTTCCGCGCCGGCCTCAAGCACATCATGGACGAGTGAGATGACGACCCGGCTCATCTATTTTGCCTGGGTGCGCGAGCGCATCGGCATGCCCGAGGAAGACGTCGACTTGCCGGCTGGCATCGAGACGGTCGCCGATCTCCTGCGCTGGCTGAAATCGCGCGGCGAGGGCTACGAGCACGCGCTGCAATATCCTGACGTCATCCGTGTCGCTATCAACCAGGAGCATGTCGAGCACCGCGAGAAGATCGCGGGCGCCCGCGAAATCGCGCTGTTCCCGCCGATGACCGGGGGCTGAAATGACCGGCGGGATCATACCTGTCGTGCGCATTCAGCGCCAAGATTTTGACGTCGCGGCCGAAATCGCCAGACTGACGCAAGGCCGCGCCGATATCGGCGCCGTGGTGAGCTTCTCAGGCCTTTGCCGCGACGAGCAGGGCGCGCTCTCAGCGCTCGAGCTCGAACACTATCCCGGTATGGCCGAAGCAGAAATCGCCCGCATCGCTGCTGAAGCGGTCGAGCGTTGGCCGTTGCAGGGGCTCACCGCCATCCACCGCCACGGGAAGATCGCGCCCGGCGAGAGCATCGTGCTGGTGGTGGCAGCCTCCGCGCACCGCCATGCGGCGTTCGAGGCGGCGAATTTTCTCATGGACTATCTCAAATCGCGCGCGCCCTTCTGGAAGAAGGAGCATCGGGCTGACGGCTCGGAGGGTGGCTGGGTCGAGGCCAAGGAAGCCGATGCAACGGCCGCGCAACGCTGGAAAGCGTCCGAATAAGATCCGCCGCAGCCATGCATTGACCGCAATCCTTTGGCCAATTGGCGGAATTGGTCAGCCTGGGCATTGGCAACCCGTGGCATTGGCAGCCCAGGGCATTGGCAGCCCGGGGTGAGGGAGATGGTCATGCTGGACAGGATCGCGGAGTTCTTCATCTTCGGTTTCGTGCCTCTGGTCGTCGGCATATTGGCCGTTCCTGAGCAGTCTGTTGCCGCCGAAAAGGCAGTGAGAGGCGAAGTGATCTATCGCGAGCGCATTGCCTTGCCGCCCAGTGCCGTGCTCTCTGTGCAACTTGCCGATGTGTCGCTGGCCGATGCGCCGGCCACCATTATCGGCGAGCAGAAAGTGAAGCCGACCGGCCAGGTGCCGATCAGCTTCGAGATCAAATTCGACCCTTCCGTCATCCGGTCGCAGATGACTTACGCGTTGCAAGCCCGCATCACCGTCGACGACAAGCTCCTGTTCATCTCCGATATGCGCCATCAGGTCGATCCGCTGACCGACGTGCCGCAGACCATCATGCTGAAGATGGTCGCCCCGAACGCCGAGCCGACGGTTTCGGTCTTCGACCAGCTCTGGCTGGTCGACTATGTCGACGGCATCGGCGTCATCGCTGCCCCGCAAGCGACATTCAGGGTCAGCGAGGCCGGCAAGGCGGGCGGCAGCGGCCCCTGCAACACCTATTTCGCCACCGCCAAGGTCAATGGGCAAACGATCGTGATCGGAGACATCGGTTCGACCTACAAGGCCTGTGCGCCAGAGGTGATGGCCGAGGAAAAGGCGCTGTTCGATGCGCTGGCCAAGGCGGCGTCATACCGCGTCGAGGCCGGCAAGCTCATCATATCAGGCAAGGATGGCCGCGAGATCCTGCGCTTTAGCGCGGCGAGCTGACCCCCAACGAAAAAGGCCGGCGAAACGCCGGCCTTCTTTTTACGGAATCCAAGGTCTGGATCGTCGGCTCAGCCGACGATCTCGGTGTCCGAGAACCAGTACTTGATCTCTTCTGCCGCGGTCTCCGGTGCGTCGGAGCCGTGCACGGAGTTTTCGCCGATCGACAGCGCATGAACCTTGCGGATGGTGCCTTCGGCGGCGTTGGCCGGGTTCGTGGCGCCCATCACTTCGCGGTTCCTGGCAATGGCGTTCTCGCCTTCCAGCACCTGGACGACGGTCGGTGCCGACGACATGAATTCAACCAATTCGCCGAAGAAAGGACGGTCCTTGTGGACGGCATAGAAGCCTTCCGCTTCGCGGCGGCTCATCCAGACCCGGCGCGAGGCGATGACACGCAGGCCTGCCTCTTCCAGCATCCTGGTGATGGCGCCGGTGAGATTGCGCCGGGTTGCGTCCGGCTTGATCATGGAAAATGTGCGTTCGAGCGCCATGGGTCGTCCTTGTCTGAGAATGGAATTGAGAGTGGCGGGCTCTATACAAGCCGCCCGGCCCATTGCCAAGGGCCCCCGATCAGACGGCTGCACAGCAACGCTTTGCTTGCTATAGTCGCGTGCCGGCGCCGCGCTGAGGTCGGGCCGTATGGAGACAACATGACCATGACAGACGATCGTCAGGAACGCATTCGCAACCGTGCGCACCAGATCTGGCTGCAAGAGGGCCAGCCGGCTGGACATCATGAGCGCCATTGGCATCAGGCGGCGGCGGATGTCGACCAGGAGGACGCCACGGACAAGTCGGCAGCCAAAAAGCCAACCAAGAAGGCAGCTGGCGCCGCCAAGCCAAAAGCCGCCCCCAAGGAGGCAAAGGCTGCCACGAAGGCCGGCAAGCCAAAGAAGGCGGCGGCCAAGTAAGCTTTACGGCGTCAAGCCGCGGCGGCGATCTTTCGTCCCAGCCCGCCATGCAGGTCGAGGCAGCGGGCGAACCACTGCGCCACCACGTCGCCGTCGTCGAGCAATTGGTAGGGCGAGGCTATGCGCGCCCATTGCAAGGCGCCGAAGACGATATAGTCGCCAAACAGCGGCGCCGCGCCGCCGATGAACGGCTGATAGAAGAGCATCGAGCGCAATGGCTCCAGCGAGGCTCTGAAAGTGCCGAGCCCGGCCTCCCTGGCGGCCGTCACCTCCTCCAGCCTCTTGCCAAGACGCTGCTCCCGGCTTTGGCGGAAATAGACGGCGTTTTCCGCGTCCTGCATGGCATGAAGGTCCATGATGGCCGCGGTGGTCACGTAGGGATGAATGGTCACTTGCGACCAGCGTTCGATGAAGCGCGCCATCGCCTCGCCGCCTTCACCGCCAAACAGCGTCGGCCGGTCCGGATAGGCTTCATCGAGATAGAGCGCGATGGCGAAAGAATCCGCGAGGACTGTCTCGCCGTCGCGGATCACCGGAACGGTTTTCGAAACGCCGCCCTCGACAGCGGGCACCTCGAGAAAGCGCGTCGGTACGGTTGATATGTCGAGCCCCTTGTGGGCAAGCGCCATCGCCACCTTCCAGCAATGCGGGCTGAACGGACGTGTGCTGTCGCGTCCGACGAGATCATAAAGCAGAATGGTCATTGGCGGCGGCTCCCGTGCGGGTTAGGTAGGCCCCGCATCGACGCGAGCCGAGGGAAGCCATGAGACAGCATTTCATGATGTTTGCGGCCTATAATCAATGGGCCAACGGTCGCATCTATGATGCCGCCGCCGAACTCGATGATGAGGAATTCAACCGCGATGTCGGCGCCTTCTTCGGCTCGATGATGGGCACGCTCAACCACCTTTTGACTGCCGACCGCATCTGGATGAAGCGCTTCACCGGGGAGGGCGACGCGCCGACGACACTGGACGCTATCCTGCATCGGGGGTTGACCGGCCTGCGGGCGGCGCGTGAAGCCGAGGACAGGCGGATCATCGATTGGGTCGGCGGCCTCAATGACAAGGCGTTGACGGGCCGGTTCACCTACATGACCGTCTCGGACATGCGCATTCGCAAAGGCTGGCGCCGGCGCTGGACCATGTCTTCAACCACCAGACCCACCATCGCGGCCAGGCGCATACGATCTTGACCATCCTGGGACGGCCAAGCCTGGGGTTGGACCTGATGCTTTTCCAGCGGACCGAGGAGGGCAGGGCTTTCGCCTGATCCGGTGGCGTTTGCGTAGTCAGTCCGAAGGTTGTGCCGGCCGTCGCTGCATTTTGTGCTGCAGCATCGTCTTTGCATCAGTAGGCACCGGATGGATTCAGGCAGCCGTCGAAGCCTCGCCCCTGATTTCGTTGTCCAACTGGGACTGGGTCAGGGCCGCTTCCGCCATGACCCACTGCTTGAACAACTGGACCTTGCGTGCGGCAAGGCCTTTCAGCGGAGAGACAAAATACCAGCCAGCCGTGTTCGGATGATGGACGGCGAAGGGAGCCACCAGCCTTTCGGCGCGGATGTCGCTGGCCATATAGGCACGGTTGGCCACCGCAAAGCCCATCCCGGAATTGGCTGCCTCGTAGGACATCATGCACGAGTCGAAATAGATGCTCTTGGTCTCGCTGAGCACGAAGCTGGCGCCGGCGAAACCAAGCCAGGACTGCCAATTCTGGGTGCAGGTGTCGGAATGCAGCAGGGTGAAGTGCTTGAGGTCGTCCGGTGTCACCTTCGACAGCCGCTTGTCGCCGAGGACTTCGTGGAACAGCTTGCGGCTGCACACCGGTGTCAGGTCTTCGCGAAACAGCAGATCGGACTGCAGCCCGTGAAAGTGACCGTCGCCATAACGGATTTCGAGATCGAATTCCGAGGCCGTGAACTCATGCGTCGCGTACGAAGTCGAGACCCGCATCACGATATCGGGATATTGCTGCTGGAACAGCGGCAGGCGCGGAAACAGCCAGCGTGCCGCAAAGGTCGGCAGCACCGATATTTTTAGCACATGCTCCTGCGATTGTCCGGTCGCTTCCATGCTGGCGGCCACGATTCGCTCCAGCGCCTCGCGAACGCGCGAGACATAGGTCTCGCCCTCCGGCGTCAACGACACCGCATTGCCGCCGCGCTGGAAAATCTTGAAACGAAGCTGATCCTCCAGGCTTTTCACGCGCTGGCTGACCGCTGAAGCGGTAATAAACTGTTCTTCACCGGCGCGCGTGAAATTCCCGTGCCGCGCAGCACTTTCGACGATTTTCAGCGAATTGAGGTTGACCTGACTGAGCAGACGCACGGTTTCGACCTTAAGCTTGGCTTACACTAGCACCAGCATTCCTAATTTTACAGGGGTGGGTGAATTAATCGACTGTTTACCAAGTGTTGCCCCCATCCTGGAGAAGTACAATGAACGCCCACACCATTCCCGAACTGCGTTATGCGATGAGCCGCGAAGCCATTATCGGCCATGAAACCGCCTGGAAAGTGTCGAGTTTCGGTGTCGCGCAATATCTGCACGGCTATGACCCGGCACTGCTTGCCGCGATCGAGGAGGCTGCCCTGAAGCTCAAGGCCAGCCATGCCGTGCACAAGCACCTCGATCTGACCTTCATCACCGGGGCCGACCGTTACATCCCCGAGATCAGGGAATTGCTGCATGACAAGCTGCGCCTGGAGCGGCTGTCCGACATGATGGGCACCAAGCTGGAGCCCTATCCGCTGTCGATCGTCGGCTCGACGGTCACCTTCATGAATCCAGGGACGGCGCCGTGGAGTGGCATTGCGATGGCGTTCCGGTCACCGAGCTCATTCCGCTGTCGATCAGCAATCCGCTGGTCGGCGGCCACCTCGAAATCTATTGCGACGACTCCGAAACCGGCCGCGCCATTCTCGAATCCGGCCGCGAGATCCCGCGCAACAGTGTCATGCGCATCGATCACAAGATGAACTACGCGACGCTCGGCCAGTTCCTGGGCGTCCTGCATCGCACCGCGCCGATCCGGTTCGGCGAGCGCGTCACGCTGGTGCTCAACCAGCGCTCGGTGGCCAAACCCTATGTCGACGACAACAGAATGTTCTATCTCGCCGCCGACAATGACCACGACCGTGAGTGGGTCAGCGAACTGGCCGAAGATGTCTGGACCAACCAGCTCCCGGCCTACCGTCGGTTCGAGGCGGAGCATCCCGTGCCCGCCGCCGTCGATGCTCCGGTTCCGGGCGGAGCCAGGGAATCATGATAGTGAACCATGATCCCGAAAAGTCGGAACCGGTTTTCGGACAGGATCATGGTCGAACAGCAAAATAGAATCCCATGCCGATTGTTTCGGCAGGGATCCGGCTCGATATCCGCGTTGGTCTTCGCTGCCGGTGCGGTGGCGTTGTGGTCCACCAATGCCCTGGTCGGCAAATCCCTGCTGACCGGCCACCCGGTGTCGCAGGTCCAGTTCCTGCAATTTGCAGGCGCTGCACTCGTCTTCGCCGCCATCCGATTGATGAGCCGGGCCATCCGATTGATGAGCCGGGAAAGAGTAGCACCGGTCACGGCCGGGGCGGCGCTCATCTCTCTCGCGGTCGGCTTCATCGGCCTGGTCGGCACCATGGTGCTGCAATACATCGCCTTCGCTTCGATGCCGGTGATCGAGGCCAATCTGGTCGCCTACACCTGGCCGTTGATGGTCGCGGCGGCAGTCATTGCCTTGGAAAATCCGCGGCGTCCGGCACTGTTGGGTCTCGCCGCGGTGGTAGGCTTCATCGGCGTCGCGCTGGTGATTTCGGGAGGGCGCAACCAATCCTGGCTCGACGGCGATCTGGTCGGGTATCTCGCCGCATTCGGGTCGGCGCTGTGCATGGCCTTCTATTCGATCATGGTGGGACGGGTCGCCACCCCAGCCGATCGCCTGTTGCTGCCCTCATCGTTGATCGGCGTCGCTTTGACGTTTCTGTGGTGCGCTCGCGACGGTTTCACCTGGCCCATCGGCGCGGACCTGGCTCTCGGCCTTTATCTCGGCGCCGGTCCGATGGGCTTGGGCTACTATTTCTGGTCGCGCGCCTTGAAGCTTGAAGGCAGCGGCAGGGTCGCGGTGGTCGCCTATCTCACGCCGATCGCCTCGACCCTGCTTTTGACCTTGTCCGGCGAACGGCTGACGGTGACGGCCATTGTCGGAGCCATTCTCGTCATCGGCAGTTGTGTCGCGGGCGGTGGTGAACGT
>NZ_RZRW01000288.1:0-7332 GCF_003998745.1 Mesorhizobium sp. M7A.F.Ca.US.014.04.1.1
CCGCCACGACGCGTCGCGAGGAAGATCGATCTGCCTCCTCGGCCCGCTCCTATCGCCGATCCAGCTGATCTTCTCGAAGAAGGCCGGCTGCTCGATGAACCAAAGGCGCTCGCTGCGGCCGGTGCGGTCCGAATGACCAGACACTTGGAAGCTTTCGAACCCGGCCTCGAAGATTGCCGGCGTGGTGAGGGGATCCGCGTCACGCTTCCACAGTCGAACTGTGCGCGCATAGCCGGAGCGGGTGGCCATGCCATTACCAAGCGCACTGGAAAGCAGAAGCGTGTCAGGGTCCAGCCAATTAACGTAGCCTTTGGCCTCGGGGAGGTTGAAGCCGTCGGCGACAAAGCTCAGAGAAATCAGGTCGAATTCGCGATGCACGACCGCGTCGCTGCCGCCGCGCGACAGGCGCAGAACGGCTCTTTCCCGTCTCTCCGGCTCGATGGACGCGCCGTCCCAGATCCAGTCCTCTCCGTCGCTAGCCGCGAGAGCATCCAGATCGAGCAGTAGCTCCCATTGGGGATCCGCCTTCATGTAGGCGGCAAGGGTGGTCCGGCGCCACAGTCCGCGTGGATTACCGTCATCTCGCCAGTAATTGTAGAGGTACTGACTACGGCGCGCGATCAGGGGAAGATTGTCGCGATTGTCGAAAATGGCTGTCAGAGCCGCGCGGTCGCGCTCGAACTGCGTTCCACCGAAGTGCTTCAGAGTCCTTGCCGATTGGCCGGCGGCCCAGGCAAGTGCCCGCTCGCCCTCTACATCTTCAAGCCAGACATAGGGATCGTCGTCGGGAGCATCAAGCGTTGGACGGACATCAAATGCGTTCATGTCCGGACAGCCTTCAGAAAGAAGGGATAGAGGCTTCCGTCGGCTCGGGAACGCTCAGTGTCGGTAGCGGCGCCCACATGTTCGAAAAGCGTGATCATTGATGAGTTCTTCCAGTCGGTGCGGCATCGCAGTGCTTTTGCGCATAGGGCCGCAACCTTCGTGCCAACTGGGAAAATCGTTTCGGAACAATGCGATCGCTCTGGAAGCGTTGTGTCACATGTCCGACATCGTCGAGAATCCGACAACGAGTGCTCCTCCTAATCACCGGATCAACCTCCGGCGCCAGTCGTGGACACTGTGCAGAACTCGAGAAGTGAAGCTCATTGGAGTGAACCTGGTTGACGCCCAACATCTTCGCTCTGGAGCGCTTCACGCACACGGATTCATGGCAGACACCATGATGCGATCGATGCTGTTAGAGACCAAGCTGGCTGCGCCTGTGAGTTTCAGCCGCCAGCTGGAAGCAGCGGAGTTCTGAGGAGAAGGGTGGGGGGCCCAAGCCCTGCCGCAATCTTGGCCTGCACCGTCCCCTTGATTGTTGTGGGTCAACGTCTGCCTGCCCGCTGAATTTGGCACGCCTTACACCTACGTCACGACCAAGACCTTCCTGTTGCACTTCGGCCTCGACACACTGCGGGATTTGCCCGATTTCGAGGCGATTGAGGTTGCCGCGCTGCTCAGCAAGGAGAAGCTGCTGGCGGGCGATACTCCCATCGGGCTGGTGAGTGGTGGAGGAGGTGAGGAGCGACACTCCAAGGCCAGGACGGGCTAGCGCAGCAGATACATGGAAGTAATCGCTTGATATGAGCGGTTGAGAGTCGAATCAGGGAACTATGCGATCACTATCGATAAGAGGTGGCAATATCGATCGTGATTGTATCGGGCCACTCTACGGCGAAGGAGGCGGCAACTTGTGTCTCCGACCCGAAACGATTACCTTGCGGCCATTATGAGCAAGCATTTGGCATCCGTCTTGACGACGTGAACGCGCCCTGCAGCGTACAGCTGGACGACGCGGCGCTGGCCGATTGCTTTGCGGATCTCGATTTGGCCAAGCAGCATCCCGCTCATGTCAGCGCCTTTCTCGGCGAGGTCCCTCTCGCCCAGCAAGTCGAGTTCGCAACCGCGCACCACATTCGCGGTCGACGAGATGAAGGCTTTTGCCGCCAAGTTCTCTGCCTGGTCCGGCGAAAGCTATCCGCTCGCCGCATAATGGCTGGACATGATAGCCGACGCCCGTCCCGAATGGCGGCGGCTTTTTCGTATTATATCGACCTGATCGACAAGATGCGGCGGAACAGGGGTCCACGTGCGATGCGGCCAAAGCGGATCCAGCTCTCGAGCGCGACTACGGGGTAGGTGTGGTCGCTGGAGCCGCGGCCGACCTCGACCTCGCGCCAGCCGGTCTTGCCGCGCAGGGTGACCAGCAGCCCTTGCCGTCAAAAATCTCGATCCAGCTGGCGCCATCGCTGTTGTCGTCGCGCATGACGTCGAGACCGACGATCTCGGAGCGCCGCAGGCCGCCGCCACAGCCCAGGAGCAAAATAGCGCGGTCGCGCAGGCCCTGAGGTCGTGGCCGAGCGTGGCGATCATCGCCAGCAGATCGTCGCCAGGACCGCCTCTTTCTGCCGCGGTGGCTTTGCGTGCTTGCGGCGAATGCCGGCAAGAACCTTATAGATATGCCGCTCCGCGCGGTCCAACGGCCGGCCGCGCTGGGTAAAGTTCCAGGCGAGGCCGGAAAGCCGCCGCTCGATGGTCGCAAACTAAAGGGCAGGGGCGCCACGCTTCGGATCGCCGGCGGCGGTGCCCGAGGCACAGGCGCTGATATTGAGCCTGATCACCTTCGAGCCCGGAGGCAGGGGATCGAAGCCAGCGCGCCGGCACCAGGAGGAAAAATGCCGCCAATCCTTGGGGTAGGCGTCGCGCGTGTTCTCCGAGGTGGCGTTGTAGCCCCTCGCGGTCTCGACCAGTTCCTGGACATGCGCCGGGACTCTTTGAGCCGGGTCTCCATCTCCTTGTAGAGCTTGTCAAGCTCGCCATCGACTGGCTTCAGGTCGTCGATTGAACATTGCGTCATCATAGGCTTTGTGCCTTGTTGTAGCAGGCATCGTCCGTTCGCGCGGCGGACACAGACATCACCGTCGCTGAGCCGAGAACGACGGTAAAAGAAAATGCACTCACTGACTTCATAACCAATCTCTTTTGCGGGTGATTTAGAAACGGACGCCGAGCTTGGCGCTGAACCCGTGTGTCTGGGCATCCGAGGCGATCTGTCCCTGATAGGCGATGCCGAACGTCGCGTTCTCGGTGATGTTTACGTCAAGCCCAGCTTCGAGCAGAGCTGCGTTCTTTGCGATCGGCACGCCCTTGATGGCGAAGGAGGAACCGCCAGCAAAGGCAAGAGCGGTATCCGGCCTGACGTCGCCGAAGGCGTGGCGCCAGCCAAGACCGCCGCGCGCGGTAGCAGTCACGGTGCCGAGGGTCAGTACCGTCGACGCACGCAGACCTAGCGTGGTAAACGCCGTGTCGCTCGAGCGATCCCCGCTCGACAAGGCGGCTGCGCCGCCATTCTCGGTGAAGCCATCGGCGTCAAAATTCACATAAGCGAGATTAGCGTAGGGCTCGAAGGAAGCCGAAGCCGTATTGATACGGTAGCCGAGCTCGCCAAAGGCCTGGAACGTGCCGGCGTCGTAATCGGCCGAAAGGCTGTCGGCGAAGCCTGGAAAGACCACGGACCTGCCGGTCTCGATGCTGTGCCAGGTATAGGCAAGGCCGGAACGAAAACCGAGATTGCCGTTCTGCGTGCCGGCAAAAAGACCGAGATGGTAATTCTCGCTCGAGCCCGACGACGCGCGATCGTCCGCCTCCAAGGAGGTATGGCTGTAGCCGCTGATGAGGCCGAGCCGCCAGCTTTCGCCGACAGCCGCGTCACCGCCAGCCAGAAAGCCGCCTGTCGAGTGATCGAGACCGGCGGCATTGCCGTCGCTGTCGAGATGACCCCAGGCGCCGAAGCCACGGCCCCATACGGCGAAATTCTCACTCGTTGCCGGGGCCAGTTCCAGACCACCCAGCCCATAAGTCATCACCGGAACGCTGGAGGCACCGACGCCGTCGAACGCCGCACGGATCCGTTCGCTCGCGGCATCGCGTACAGAATGACTGTCCTCGATGAGGCCGCTATGAATGGAAGCATGAACCTCGCCTGATAGCATATCGAAAGCGTTGCGGGCTTCCGGCGCCGTCAGGAACAGGATGTTGTCCTGGATCGGATTACCGCTTCCAAGCGCCTGAGCCGCTGCGGCGACCGAGCGTTGATTGAAGGTGCTGGCTACATCGGCAAACGCCGTCGATGTGCGGCTGATATCGAGATAGACATTGTTGGCATCGTAGACGAGCTGGAAATCGACGAAGGGCGTCGCGTCTGTCGCCAGAGCCCCCGTCAGCCCGCCATAGGTGCCGCTTACGCCGCCTGCTGCGGAGAGCAGAGTATATCGGGCATCGACCGATAGCGTTCCCTGCCGCAGCAGCTCGATCTGCGCGCCGCTGTCGATCGCCGCTGCTCCGCCAACATCGATGAGATCGGACGACCTTGCGAGGTCGACCTGATAGATCGATCCGGACTGCTGCGCGAAATCGCCCGTGACAGTCAGTGTGGTGACGATCCTGCTCGGATCGGTCGCACTGCCAGGAGCGACCGTGCCGCCCTCGGAAATGGTGACCGCACCGTAGGTGCCGCCGCCTGCGACGACACCGCCGCTGTTTGCGATAGCCGTGCCCCCGATCTGCCCGTCATTCCCGAGAAAGCCGGACGTGGTCGCATCATGGGAAAGCACACCTGTATCGGCAAGCAGCAATCCCGCGCCGGAACCGACCGTCGTCATGCCGGAAAAATTGTTCTTTCCGCTCAGCGTTTGCACGCCACCGGCAACGAATAGTTTGCCGCCCATATTATTGTTATCAACGTCGAGGTCGTTGATGCTGCCGGCGAACGTGTCGTTCGAATCCGTTAGCACCAGGGTACGCTTGCCCAGTTCGACCGTTCCGCTGCCACTCAGGCTACGAATACGGGCATCGTTGTAGGCGTCGGAGATTCCCCAATAGTCGCTGCCATTTCCATGTTCGGAGATATCGAACGTGCCGTCTGCAACGACTTTCGCTGACCGTTGGATGTTGCCGAGCCCCGCAAGCGAGAGATAGGCATCCTGAGCAATATTCGTCTCGCCGGTGTAGGTGTTGACATTCGTCATCCGGACCACCGTCTTTGTATCAAGCGTCAGCGATCCGGAGCCGGAGACGACACCCGCTATGCCGAACCCGCCCTCATTCCCCATGCTCGTCGTGATCCTGCTCAGACCGGTCCCTTCGGGTGCGGATGAATCGGTAGAGAAGTTGCTGGCAGTGACGAAATGTGACGTATAAGCGGTATACTTCTTCTCCAGATCGAAAATGACCGATCTGTTTTTGAAGAAGTCAAGACCGGCAACAAAACTGGTCTGGTCATTGGGTTGTTCCGTCGTGCCGCTGGTGTAGGTGAAGTCGATATTGTCCAGCCTTACCGGATCGCCATCCGTTCCTGCGATTGTAACGCTCGGGATGTTGCCCGATGCGCTTACGATCTCGCGTTGCTCATTTCTCCGAACATTTTTAAGTTTGACGCCCGCATCCTGAAATTGCTTCAGCATCGCATCACTGATCTCCAGACTGCCACCGCCCGGTGTGCCGGTGTCGAGCAATACCGCGGTCTTGTTGGGGTCGGTGATTGGTGGGGCTCCATCCTTAACCGTGTACTGCAGATTGTAGCTGCCTTCGTATTCGGTCGAGGCATTGGCGCCAGAGCCAGGAAAATTCTGATAAGAATCCTGATCTTTTTCCTCGGGTTCTCCCCATGGCATGGCATTAGTATATTGGGCCCGGAGGCTTGGATTGAGGTTGACAATCGTGCAGGGGGAACAGCCAGGCGTTTGGTCGCTCTCGGAATCCGGATTCACATTGGCGGAGACCACGTAGCCAGACCTGGTGACACTGCCCATCATGCCCCAGACACTTGTCTTGCCAAGAAAATCGCCGGCCCCGAATGTACCTGCGAAATCGCCGCCTTCGTCTGCCATCTTGCCAGCGGTCATTTTCGCCCGCTGCTCCTTATCGGCGTGATAAGGTTCTTGGAGATCCTGACCATACATATCTTTAAGTCCATCCGTCACGGATCCCGGCGTGCACTTAAGATTGTTGTCCTTGCAATACGCATGGGTATAGACAAAATCGAGAATGCGAGCAGCCCGGTATTTCTTATCGCTTACAGACGGCCCGTCGATTGTTATCTTTTGATCTGGATCGACATATGTAAATTTATCAATTTCCACGTTCTGAAGCTTATTACCATACGTTCCGTCCCCGTACGTATATACGTAAGGCGTGTCGGCAATCGGGCGGACCCCGGTCACCTCTGACCCGATCTGCGTGTTGAGCTGGTCCGAGCCCGTGTCGAATACGTATCGCTGCGCGTTGCCATTGTTGATCTTGGCCCAGATGCCCAGGCGGTCATGGCCTTCCCCGACATACTCCAGCGGGATCGAAATCGGGTCGTCGGCCAACGCTTCTCCAGTTGGAAATGCTACCAGACCCACCCCGAGAGACACAGCCGGCAGGAATACCGTCGTCATCGCGGTGGTTGCCGCCAGAAAGTTCTTTGTCCTGAAACAAGCCTGCATACCTGGTCCTCGAAAAAGTCTCGCAAACTGATTGTTCATTGGAACGGCCTCCTGAATTGTTTAACGAGACCCTTTATGGCGGCCCTGGCTGACAACAGCCTGAAAGCTGCAAGCGGCCTGCGAGAATGGGGCGATCCTGAATGACGACAGGTGCTGTCAACAATGGATGAGTGCTCGGCCTGAAAGCTGAGCACGCTTTATGCTCAGGCTGCTGACAAGGCCAAAGCAGCGTAAGTGCGGAGTGAAATCCAAGGTCCACATGGGTCGTCGCGCTTCCCGTGCGCCTGGGAAGGCGCCGGCCCGGCCAAGCTTTCCCAGATCGTCCGGATGGCGCACAAGATACCGGTTCAGGTCGATCGAGATGGAGGCCGAGGCGTATGCCAAGGCGGTCGACTGCCTGACGAAAGATCAGAATGCGTCGCTGGCGCTCTACGATTTCCGCCGGCAGCGAGCTCAGCTCCTGCCGGGCATCCGTGTTTACTGGCGACGAGACACAAGATGTGCCCAAATTGCCACCAGACCGTCACCTGCGATGAGTTTCGGCAACTGATTTTGTCCTTTCAATCGTCGCCACTTCCTGGCCGCGGCCAACATGGGCCACTCGAAGGCAGCAGACTGGCGGCTATATGGACGGGCTGTGAGCCCGCACCGGAGACATTGGCGAAATCTACGATCTCTATAGCAACGTCAAGGAGAAGCGCGAGGTGTTGCAGATGTGGTCAAATCACATCGAATGGCTGATCAAGCAGGCTGCGGATGACGCTCTGGCGGCGTAGCTGCTGGCATGGGCGGAAGATGC
>NZ_RZRW01000289.1:0-7327 GCF_003998745.1 Mesorhizobium sp. M7A.F.Ca.US.014.04.1.1
GCAGAAGCCCGCGCGGCAACAATGTCGCCGCTATGCGATCATTCGGCGGCTTTGATCATTCCGCGGCTTTTCTGGGGGCCTGCTGGCTTTCTTCGGCCTCGGCCGCTTCCTCAAGCCGGGATGCGATAAGTTCCTGGATATCGCCGACTTCTTCCTGGATATCCTCCAGCGGAATGCCGACCTCGGCCGCCTCGGCGGCGCACTCCTTGGCCAAGGTTTCGGCCTGCTTGTCGATCCTTGCCTGGGAGGATTGGCAATGGACCTTTTCGCCGATCCATCCCCGCAAGAATTCGATGGCGTGTTCGCTCATACTGCTGTTCCCTGGCGGCAAAGCCGGTTGGTAATCATAAACGTCGACATCCCGCAAAGGATGCATGTCCCCATTCCAGCCGAGTCGCGGTCAGCCGGCAAGCCAATGCCGTCCAAGGTCCACAGAGCCATAGGAAATCGAGGGGTCAAGGGCATTTTCTGATTCTGGAGGGGTCGGTACCGTTGGCTGGGTCACACCCAGCGCTGCGCCACTGTTTCTATTTGCTTTTTTCCGGTTTCCGAGCCGATTTCCGTCACAATAGATGGCGCAAAACACTACACATTCACAGTTGCTTCGAGGTGCTGCCCTCGGGCGCGCGGGTCGAAGCCGCCGCTATATAGTGACATCCTCCTGCAATGTCGACTCCGCCCGCTATCCTGCTTCTTTCCGCCGCGCCGAAGGGCTCCGCGACGGACGCAGAACAAGTGACGATGGACCCGAACCGGGTGGAGCAGGCCCCGGCGGAGCCGCTCAGACGTGCACAGCCACCACCGCCGCGCAGTCGCCGGCCTTAACCAGCCCGGGGAAATGCCGCGCCGCAAGCATGCCCGACATTTTTGCCCGGATCTCCTGCGGAGCGACGCCGGTGCGGCCGGTGGAATGAATGCGCGCCAGCACCGAGCCTTCTTTGACGGGCTCACCGAGATCGACCATGGTTTCGATCATGCCGTCGTCTTCGGCGAACGAGAAACAATCGCCCGACGGCATGTCGAGCCACTGGGTTCGAGTCTTCTCGACCGCACCATCTACAATGCCGGCATGACGCAGCACGTTGAGAATGCCGCGCCTCGCGATCCGCACGGTTTGCGCGCGCGACGTGCCGCCGCCGCCAAGTTCGGTGCTGACGAAGACCTTGCCCATCTCCTCGGCTGCCGTGTCGTACATGCCAACGGCGTCGATCTCGATCATGCGCATCGAGAACGGAGCGGCAAAGGCCGCGACCGCGTCAAAGGCTTTCTGTTCCAGCGCCTTGTCGGGCAAAGTGTGCGCCGCGCAGAACGGCACGAAGTCCAGCGTCTTGCCGCCGGAGTGGAAGTCGAACACGATGTCGGCGCGAGGCAGCAGCTCACGTTGAAAGTAATCGGCGATCTTTTCGGTCACCGTTCCGTCCGGCCGGCCGGGAAAGCTGCGGTTCATGTTGCCCTTGTCGATCGGCGAGGTGCGCGTGCCGGCGCGGAAGGCCGGATAGTTCATTGCCGGCACGATGATCACCGTGCCGCTGACTTGCCTGGGATCGAGGGTCCTGGCGAGATCGTAGAGGGCCAGCGGCCCCTCATATTCGTCGCCATGGTTGGCGCCGGACAGCAGAGCTGCCGGTCCGTTGCCGTTGCGGATGACGCAGATCGGGATCATCACCGAGCCCCACGCGGAATCGTCGCGGCTGTAGGGCAAGCGCAGGAAGCCGTGCTGGACGCCGTCGCGGTCGAAATCGACGGTCGGCGCGACCGGTGATGAGCGTAGATTCGACATCGGGCTCAATCCTTCACCACCAGCTTACGCGGCACATTGGCCAGGCACTCCACACCGGTTTCGGTGATCAGGATGGACTCGGTGATCTCCAGTCCCATCGTTTCCAGCCACAGGCCGGTCATGAAATGGAAGGTCATGCCGGGCTTGAGTTCGGTGCGGTCGCCGGGACGCAAGCTCATCGTGCGCTCGCCCCAGTCCGGCGGATAGGACAGTCCGATCGAATAGCCGGTGCGGTTGTCCTTGACGATGCCATACTTCTTCAGCACGGCGAAGAAGGCGTTGGCGATGTCCTCACAGGCGTTGCCGGGTTTGGCCGCGGCCAGCCCCGCTTCCATGCCTTCCAGCGTCGCCTTCTCGGCATCGAGGAATTCCTGCGTCGGCTTGCCGAGGAAGACGGTGCGCGACAGCGGGCAGTGATAGCGGTTGTAGCAGCCGGCGATCTCGAAGAAGGTGCCCTCGTCCCGCTTCATCGGTCTGTCGTCCCAAGTCAGATGCGGCGCCGAGGCATCGGCACCCGACGGCAGCAGCGGCACGATCGCCGGATAGTCGCCGCCGATGCCGTCGACGCCGCGCGTGCCGGCATCATAGATTTCGGCAACGAGATCGCATTTGCGCATGCCGACCTCGATCTTGTCGAAGATGCGCTGGTGCATCGCCTCGACGATGCGAGCCGCCTTGCGCATATAGTCGATCTCGGTCGAGCTCTTCACCGCGCGCTGCCAGTTGACCAGCGCGGTGGCATCGACAAAGCGGGCATTGGGCAAATGCTTCTGCAGCGATGCGAAGGCGGCGGCCGAGAACCAGTAATTGTCCATCTCAACGCCGACTGTCAGCTTGCCCCAGCCGCGATCCGCAAGCACGCTGGCCAAAAAATCCATCGGGTGGCGCTCGGTCGACTGCACATAGTGATCGGCATAGCCGACGATGTTGTCATGCGCGAGATAGGCAGTGCGCTTGGCACCGTTGGCGTCCTGGCCACGGCCGTACCAGACCGGCTCGCCCGATGGCGGCACGATAACCGCCTGATGCACGTAGAACGACCAGCCGTCATAGCCGGTCAGCCAGGCCATGTTGGACGGGTCGCTGATAACAAGAAGATCGACGCCCTTCACCTCCATGGCTTTGCGTGTCTTGGCGAGGCGATCCGCATATTCGCCGCGCGAGAATCTCAGGTTCGGTTGCATTGTTCTTGGTCCTCGTTTGTTGGGCCTTGAGCCTGTTTCAACTTCGTTGAAACCGGCCCGTCGTTCTTGTTTGGGCGTGATCTTTCGGAAAACCGGTTCCCATTTTTCCGGATCACGCCTTGGCCAGCATCAGCTTTCGAAAATGGCCCCGGAACCGGCCACCCGCGCCCGATCGCGGGCGAACGTAGCTATCGCCGTATCCTGAACGCCGGTGCCGGTCAGATCGGCGATGGTGATGTCGCTGGCCGAGCGCCGACCATGCCGTTTACCGGCGATGATCTGGCCAAGTTCGGTCACCTCTTCGTCAGCGGCCATCACGCCCGCCGCGATGGCGTGATGCAGCTCACCCAGCCGCCGCGTCTGACGGGCGCTGTCGGCGACATAGAGGTCGGCCATGCGCAGGATTGCCGGCGCGATCTCGTTCTTGTGCTCGGCGTCGGAGCCCATCGCCGTGATGTGCTGGCCGGCGGAAACGAAACCCGCCTTGATCAGCGGCTCGGTCGAAGGCGTGGTGGTGACGATGATGTCGGCGCCGACAACTGCGTTTGCCGCGTCGGGCTCGGCATGCACGAGAATGCCGAGCTTTTCGCGCAGGGCTCCGGCGGTTGCCTCGGCCTTTGCCACATCGCGCGCCCAGATGCGCGCCTCGGAAATCGGCCGCACCAGCATCAGGGCTTCCAATTGCAACCCGGCCTGGACGCCGGCGCCGAAGATCGCGGCAACTGACGAGTCCTGCCGCGACAGATGTTTGGCGGCGACGGCGCCGGCAGCAGCGGTTCGGATATCCGTGAGATAGCCGTTGTCGAGCAGCAGTGCTTCGACCAGCCCGGTTTTGGACGACAGCAGCACCATCATGCCGTTGACGCTGGGCAGGCCGAGCTTCGGATTGTCGAAGAAGCCGGGGCTGATCTTGATGGCGAAACCGTCGATATCAGGCACGTAGGCGGTCTTCACGTCGACCTCGCCGCGATGCTCGGGAATGTCGAGCCGCAGGATCGGCGGCATCGCCACCGGCAGGGTGGCAAGCGCACGGAAGGCGTTTTCGACGCAGGCGACTGCATCGAGATCGAGTGTCACGATCGCGCGCAATTCTTGTTCGGTGAGGATCGTCATCCGGCTCATGCGGCGTGCTCCTTGAGCGATGGCGCCTCGCCGCAGACGATCCTGCGGTGCGCGTCCATATCGATGTTGCGGCCGGAGAGAAGCACGACCACCGGCCCGTCCGACCTGACCTTGCCGGCGAGCAGCGCGGCGATGCCGACCGCGCCGGCGCCCTCGACGATTTCGCGTTCCTGCGCATAGGCGTGACGGATTCCGGCGGCGATCTCGTCTTCGCTGAGCAGGATGACATCATCGAGCAGGTCGCGGCACATGGCGAAGGTCAGCCGATTGTCGAGGCCGATGCCGCCACCGAGCGAATCCGCCAGCGTCGGCAATTCCTCCACCAGCACCGGGCGGCCGGCATCGAGGCTGGCCTTCATCGCCGCGCCACGAGCCATCGAGACACCGATGATCTTTGTGCCGGGGCTGACGCCTTTGATGGCCGCGGCAACGCCTGAGGCGAGCCCGCCACCCGACAACTGCACCAGGACGAGGGCAGCATCCGGGACCTGTTCGATCATCTCAAGCCCGAGCGTGCCTTGCCCGGCGACAATGTCGGGATGGTCGAAGGGCGGCAGCATAACCAGCCCCTCTTGCGCCACCAGCCGATCGACCTCCTGCTGGGCATCGTCCTGACTGTTGCCGATAATGCGAACCTCCGCGCCCAGCCGGCGGATCTCGTCGAGCTTGTTTTCAGGCACCAGCCGCGACATGCAGATCACCGCGCGCATGCCCTCAAGCTTCGCCGCATGCGCCAGCGCGCGGCCGTGGTTGCCGGTCGAGGCCGCGACCACGCCACGCGCCTTCTCCGCGGTGCTGAGCGAAGCGACGGCATTCGAGGCGCCGCGCAGCTTGAAGCTGCCGGTGGTCTGCCGGTGTTCGAGCTTGAGGTGGACGGGGACGCCCAGCCCTTCGGAAAGACTTTGGGACAGCACGGTCGGCGTGCGCTCGACCTTGCCGGCAATGCGCTCATGCGCGGCGCGAATGTGCTCAAGAGTGACCTGTGTCATGATCATCAATCAGGCGGCAAATGGCTGCGTCATCAGACGGCCGAATTCGGGACGCGGCGTGTCATCTCCGCACAGCCGCAGACAATTCCAGGCGGTCGCCTGGTTGCTGGTCACCACGGGACGTCCAATAGTTTTTTCCATTCCGGTGACCGCGAGGGCGCTACGCAGCGCCGTGCAGGAGACGAACAGCGCATCGGCGCTGGTGTCGGTCGCCTCACGCGCCAGTTCGACGAGGGCCGCCGGTGCGATGCGCGCCATCTCGCGGTCGTCCTCGAAACCGAGGCAGGTGAAGCTGGCGATCTCGAAGCCGTGCGCCGCGAAATAGGCGGCCATCGGCCTGGATGTCTCGACCGTGTAGGGAGTGAGGATGCTGATCTTGCTTGCGCCCAGCGCACGCAGCCCGCGCACGCCCGCCATCGGCGGGGTGATTACCGGCACGCCGGGCTTTGCGACCTGGATCGCCGCCTCGATCTCGGCATCGCCGATCACCACCGAGGCCGAAGTGCAGGAATAGCAGACGGCATCGAGTGGCTCATCCGGCAGGATCAGGGCCGCGCCCGCCGTCAGCGCCGGCTGCATCTTGCGCAGGTTTTCGGGCGTCGTCGGGTTGGCATAGGGAATGCGCGCGACATAGACGCCGACGCGTTCGCTCGCCACCATGCGGCGGAAATCCGGTTCGCTGGTGTGGTCGGTGGCCAGGATGATCAGGCCGATGCGCCGCTCCAGCGGACGCGCATCCAGTGCCGGCCGTTTTGGATACACCTTGATCTCGGGCAAGGGTTTCATCGGTTACCTCTCGATCTTGCCGTAGCGGCGTTCCAGCCAGCGCAGCAACACGACCGAAAACAGACTGATGACCAGGAAGAAAGCACCGACCAGGGTGATCGGCTCGATATAGCGATAGTAGGTGTTGGCGACGCTTTTGGCCTGGTTCATCAGTTCCAGCACGGTGATCGCCGACAGCAGCGGCGTTTCCTTGAACATGGCGATAAAGTAATTGGCGAGCGCCGGAATCATCGGTGGGATAGCCTGCGGAATGATGATGTGGGTCCAGGTCTGACTGGCGCTCAAATTGCACGCCTTGGCGGCCTCCCATTGGCCGCGCGGCACATTGTCGATGCCGGCACGATAGACCTCGGCCGTATAGGTGCCGTAATGCAGCCCGAGCCCGATGACACCGGCGACCAGCGGCGGCAGCAGGATGCCGATGTCGGGCAGCACGTAGAAGATGAAATAGAGCTGCACCAGCAGCGGCGTGCCGCGGATGAATTCAGCCGCCCAGCCGACCGTGCGCGACAACGCCTTGTTGGGCGAGCGGCGCGCCAGCGCAATGCCAAGCCCGACGATCGCCGCCAGCACCGAGCCGAGCAGCGTCGCCAGGATGGTGATCTTCACGCCCTGGATCAGCGTTGGCATGATTTCCCAGACGAAATTCCAATCCCATTCCATCAGTAGGCCCAATTTATCAGAAGGGAGTTGGCCATCAGGCACGCACCCCGTCGAGGCCGCGCGCCATGCGTCGTTCCAGCGAGCGCACGCCCCACGAGATGAGCAGGGCGAGGATGAAATAGATGATCAGGATGGTGGTGAACGGCACCAGGGTGTTGCCGGTCTGGGCGCGCACCACCTGCGCCTGGAAGGTCAGGTCGGTGAGCGAGATCAGCGACACCACGGCGGTCGCCTTGAGCAATTCGATGGCATTGTTGCCAAAGGTCGGCAGCATCACCAGCAGCGCCTGTGGCAGGATGATGTGGCGCATGCCTTGCCAGCGGCCGAGATTGAGCGCTGTGCAGGCCTCATACTGTTCGCGGCCGATCGACTGGATGGCACCGCGCACCACTTCGGCGGCGTAGGCGCCGACATTGAGGCCGAGCGCCAGCACGCCGGCCTGCAACGGGGTCAGCGAAATGCCGATGAAGGGCAGCACGAAATAGGCCCAGAACAACTGCACGAAGATCGAGGTGCCGCGGAAGAACTCGATGTAGGCGGTGGCCAACCAACGCAGCGCAAAGAAGCGCGACACGCGCCCCATGCCGGCGAGGAAGGCCATGATCAGCGCCAGCACCGACCCCATCAGCGTCAGCTCGATGGTGACAAGCGCTCCCTGCAATATCAGGCCGAAATAGCCGGACCACTGGGTCATTCGGTTTCCAACGTTGGGTTTAGCATCTTCTCCCCGTTCACGGGGAGAAGATGCCGGCAGGCAGATGAGGGGCGGCGCGAACTTGCGAAGGTTTGGCGCCCGCCCTCAA
>NZ_RZRW01000290.1:0-7326 GCF_003998745.1 Mesorhizobium sp. M7A.F.Ca.US.014.04.1.1
GTCTCGAACACGCCTTGCGCCCTCAGGCCGTCGATCACCGTCGAGGACACGCCGGCGGCGTGAGCGAGGCCGGAGCGCGTCCAGGCAAGGCCGCCTTCGGCCGTCTCCAGCACGCGCTGCCTGGCGCCCGTCATCCGGTCAGGTGCGAGAAGCGTGCGCTGCAACCCCTCGATCCACGGTTCGGGGTCGAAAGCCTCCGGCGCCCTGAGCAGCATGCGCGCCACCATGCCGGGCGGCGATAGCGTGTACTGCGCCACCCAGTCGACGAAACGGCGCATCGCGCGGTCGATCGGCGGGCAGTCGAAGACCTGTTCGATAGGACGCAGCTTTTTCGCGTCGACCTTCTCGACCGCGCCATCCCAGACGATGCCGGCGACCTGGCGCGGCCCGAGCGGCACACGCACGATCGAGCCCGGCACCACGCGCATGCCGGCCGGCACGGCGTAGGTGTAGGGGCGTTCGGCGGGCATCGGCACCAGCACCGGTGCGGCTGCGACAAAGGGCGAATCTTCGATCATGAGGCGTGACCTTGCCCTGACTTTGGTCTAGATCAAAGGCCGACCCCAAATGTGCATGACATGCACATGAAAATCTTCAGGAGACCCGCCATGAAATTTTTTGTCGACACCGCCGACGTCAAGGATATCCGTGAGCTGAACGATCTGGGGCTGCTCGACGGCGTCACCACCAATCCGTCGCTGATCCTCAAATCCGGCGGCAAGATCGCCGAGGTCACCAAACAGATTTGCGACATCGTCAAGGGTCCGGTTTCGGCTGAAGTCACCGCCACCGAATATTCCGAGATGATGCAGCAGGCCAAGGTTCTGGCCAAGATCGCCGACAATGTCTGCATCAAAGTGCCGCTGACGCTGGACGGTCTCAAGGCTTGCAAGACGATCCGCACCGAGATGAACCGCCTGGTCAACGTCACCCTGTGCTTTTCGGCCAACCAGGCGCTGCTGGCGGCCAAGGCCGGCGCCTCGTTCATCTCGCCCTTCGTCGGCCGCATCGACGACATCGGCATCGACGGCATGGAGCTGATCCAGGAAATCCGGCAGATCTATGATAATTACGATTTCCAGACCGAGATCCTCGTCGCCTCGGTGCGCACCGTGAACCACGTCAAGCAGGCGGCACTCATCGGCGCCGATGTCGTGACCGCGCCGCCGGCGACCCTGAAGGCCCTGGTCAACCATCCGCTGACCGACAAGGGCCTCGCCGCCTTCCTCGCCGACTGGGCCAAGACCGGCCAATCGATTGGCTGAGATGGCGATCGGCTGAAGCCAATGCGCTTGCAGTGAAAAAAGACCGGGCAACCGGTCTTTTTTATGTGCTGCGGGTGGGGTGACTTTCCATGTCTTTGTTTTTGGGTGCCTTGCACTAGCTCTTTTGGCTTTACTGCATCGCAGCATTGCATCCAGCTGAAATCGAGAGCGACAAGTTCAAAACAGGATATTTGATCGAGTTCACCAGATCGACACGCTGCTGAAGCATACCCTGGATATCACGCTAGAGAGATGCCCTTCGACGAACTTAAAAAACGATGACTTGGTCGAACCCTTTGTAAAGGTGCTGGCTGTAGCTTCGATGTTTTAGCTACTGGGTCGAACATGAGCCTTCTAATCTCAATCGCCTTTTCTGTTCTTGCATCAATAGGACTCGCTTTCGCAAAGGCATTTTCAATCTACGGCCTCATTCGGGACAAACGTTATTCGTGGGTGAGTTTCATAGTGATTTCGGTCGTGTGGCTTGGCGCAACGGTGCTGAGTGCCAACCGGACGTGTGGTCAATGGGGGTGTAGCTGGGGCCTTCACTTCGGTTGGATTCTTGCCCTGTTGCCTCAAGGCTTCGTGACGAATGTTGCGTTAGGTGAGAAGCTATTTGTGATTGCGTTGCTTACATATTTGGGACTGTGCATCTATTTCTTCGGGCATGTCATTGGCTGGTTATCCTATGTGGTCGTCAGCATTGGAAAGGCCGTCACTAACCGCTAGTGTAGATGCTTAAGGTTTAGGCTGGGATAGGTGATGGAATTCACGAGCTTGACCCGCAGCTGAAGCATCCCCTGAAGCATGATCCCATAACGGCCGGGGTCGCTCAGTCCGCGCCGTCATCCTCAGGCACGGTCGCCGGCTGGCGCCGGCCCATGATGATTTCGCGTTTGCCAACATGGTTGGGTGCGCCGACCAATCCTTCCTTTTCCATACGCTCGACCAGGGATGCGGCGCGGTTGTAGCCGATGCCGAGGCGGCGCTGGATGTAGGAGGTCGAACACTTCTTGTCGCGCACCACCACCTTGACCGCCTCGTCGTAGATCGCATCGCTGTCTTCGGCTGCAACCGATCCCTTGTCGAAGACCGCGCCCTGGTCCTCGTCGATTTCTTCCTCATCCTCGTCGGCGGTCACGGTTTCCAGATATTCAGGCCGGCCCTGCGCCTTGAGATGCGCCACGACGTGCTCTACCTCCGCGTCGGAGACAAACGGCCCATGCACGCGCGAAATGCGCCCGCCACCCATCATGTGCAGCATGTCGCCCTGGCCGAGCAGCTGCTCGGCGCCCTGCTCGCCCAGGATGGTGCGGCTGTCGATCTTCGACGTCACCTGGAAGGAAATCCGGGTCGGGAAATTGGCCTTGATCGTGCCCGTGATGACGTCGACCGAGGGACGCTGCGTTGCCATGATCAGGTGGATGCCGGCAGCACGCGCCATCTGCGCCAAACGCTGGATGGCGCCTTCGATCTCCTTGCCGGCGACCATCATCAGGTCGGCCATCTCGTCGACGATGACGACGATGTAGGGCATCGGCGCCAGGTCTACTTCCTGCTGTTCGAAAAGCGGTTCGCCGGTGCCCTTTTCGAAGCCGGTCTGCACCGTCATGACGACGGTTTCGCCCTTGTCGCGGGCTTGGGCGGCGCGCTCGTTGTAGCCGTCGATGTTGCGCACACCGAGCCGCGCCATCTTGCGATACCGGTCCTCCATTTCGCGCACCGCCCATTTGAGCGCCGTGACGGCTTTCTTGGGATCCGTGACGACGGGCGTCAGAAGATGCGGGATGCCGTCATAGACAGAGAGTTCGAGCATTTTGGGATCGACCATGATCAGCCGGCATTCTTCCGGCTTCAGCCGATAGAGCAACGACAGGATCATGGTGTTGATGGCGACCGACTTGCCGGAGCCGGTGGTTCCGGCCACGAGCAGATGCGGCATCTTCGCCAGCTCGGCGATGACCGGCTCACCCCCGATCGTCTTGCCGAGACACAGCGCCAGCTTGCAGCTTGTCTTGCGGAAGCCCTCGGATTCGATCAGTTCCCGGAAATAGACGGTTTCGCGCATCTCGTTCGGAAGCTCGATGCCGATGACGTTGCGGCCGGGCACGACGGCGACGCGCGCCGAAATCGCCGACATGGAGCGGGCGATATCGTCGGCAAGCCCGATGACGCGAGAAGATTTGACGCCCGGCGCCGGCTCGAATTCATAGAGCGTGACGACCGGGCCGGGACGAACATGAATGATCTCGCCACGCACGCCGAAGTCTTCGAGCACGCTTTCCAGCAGATCCGCGTTCTGCTCGAGCCGCTCCTGCGACATGTAGAAGCCTTGTCCCTCCGGTGGCTGCTGCAACAGCTCTTCCGAGGGAAGCTCATAGGGATCGCCCGCGGTTGACAGCACGACCTTTCCAGCCCCAGGCAAGCGTGCAGAGCGGGCGCCAACGGCCTTGGCAGGGACGTTCGCACTTGGCGCGGCCGGCGCGGAAACGGCGACGCTTTTGGCGGCTGGAATTGCGACAGGCTGGACCGGCGACGGCGCATTGCTCGCCGGCACGTCAGGTTGGGCGACGGCCTGGTTCGAATTGGCCGGCCAAACATCCGGCAACGGCTTCAAGGCCTGGCCCGGCAGGCAGTCGATGACACGAAACAAGGCGGTGGCATCGGTCCCTGTCGTCGGACGGATGTCGATCGGCATAGTGGTGACTGGCGCTGCGGCGAGCGGCGCAGGCGACGCTGAACCGGTTTGCCGGGCCGGCGGCGAAACGTCGACCAGATAGGGTGCCATAGCCTCGAAGAAGGCATGATCCGAAAGATAGGGCCAGCGCAGCCTTTCGGTTTTGATCGGGGCGCCCGGAGCAACGGACGCACGCGCGGATGCCCGTCTCGTTGCGACCGTCCTCGGCGGCACCGGCGCAACGGCTGGCACCCTCTCCCTGGCGCGCACGGACGGGACAAAAGCAGCAGCCGGCGGCAGTGGCCCTTGCGTGGCGTGCCCGGTCTGCGGCTGGGAGGCAGGGCTTTTCACCGACGCCGGCAATGCCAGGAGCGAGGGCGCGGAGGACGCCCTGCCGACCATGGGTTGCGCAACGGCTTGCTGTGCCGGGCGCGTCGCGCCGTGTTCGACGACACGCTCGTGCTGCGGATGATGCTTCCTGGCCTCATAATCCGGCGTGCGTGTAAAACGCACGTTGGGTGCAAGGAAGAAATATTCCTGCCAGGCAGGGCTCTCGATATCGCCGATTTTCGAAGGCGTGTCGTCCGAGCCACTCCGCGGCTCCATATAGGGCCGCTTGTTGCCGCCGAGATCGACCATAGGCGCGGAATAGCCGGCCTGGCGTGTGGCGGGCTGCCGACCGTCCGGCTCCTTGCGAGCCATACGATCAAGGGCGCCTGCGGCGGAAGAACTTCGCTGATCACCCCTGTCGCCGATGCTCTCGAAGCGCTTCCCCTCGGGATCATCAGGCGGTGCGGCCGTCGACAAATTGACCCGGGAAAAACGCTTGGCTTCCATTCTCAAGACTCACTCTGAAATGTCTGCCGAGCAATAGGGAGCGAGTGGTTAACAGTTGCTTCCCGGATGGGTCGCCTACGATCCTGAGCGCCAAAATCTTCGCGAGCGACGCGGCACGATCGTCGCCTCGCCGCACCCACCGCGGTGGCGCGATCTACTCGCTGTGCCATAGCAGGCCGATGGGTCTCTTCGGCCAATCTCTGTTCAGAATCTGGCTCTGTTCGGGAATCTGGTCATGATCCCACGATCATCCCGTCATGCCTGGGGCGCCAGACCGTTTTCGTGAAGCAGATGAGGTGCGCTAGCCGGTCTTGCCGTGCCGGACAAGGTCCTGGGCAATGGACAGCTGCAGCGCTTCCGCCAACTCTCGCGCCGCGCGATTCTCGGCGTCGATCTGCGCCCGGTATGCGGCGAATTCCTGACGCGGCCTGTCGAAGGACGAGGTGATCGAACGCTTGCCGGATGCGATCACCACGCCGGTCTTCGCATCGGCCAGCGTATAGCTGCCGGTCAGCGTCACGGAACCGGCGGTCGGCTCGTCTTCGTCGGTTCCGACCTGCACAAGTGCCGCGGACTCGACCGCTTCGGTCACGCCGAGATTGAGCGAATAGGCCGGCGAGGCCGGCTCGCCGGCGCCTCGTCCAAACCCGAAAATGAGATTGTTGCGCACCTGTTGGCCGTAACGCGTATTGACCGGCTTGATGCCGATCAACGCCAGTTCGGCACTGGCACTGGCCTGCGAACCCGACAGTGGCGCGCTCGAATAGAGCGGCCGCACCGTGCAGGCCGAGACAAGCGCGAGCGAACCTATCAGGCCGGCAAGCGCCATGCGGCGCAGCAAATGGCTCAACTCTGTCTTTTCCCGATCAGGCAACGACATTGACGATCCTCTGCGGCACGATGATCACCTTGCGCGGAGCCTTCCCTTCGAGTGCTTTCTGCACGAAGTCGAGAGCCAATACCGCTTTTTCGACCGCACCTTGGTCCGCGTCGCGGGCAATTGTCAAATCCCCCCGCTTCTTGCCGTTGACCTGTACCGGATAGGTGACTTCGTTGTCGACGACCAGCGCCGGATCGAAGACCGGCCAAGGCCGTTCGGCAACGAGATCGGTGCCGCCGAGCGTTGCCCAGCACTCCTCGGCCAGATGCGGCATGACCGGCGCGATCAGATGCACGAGAATCTCCACCGCCTGCCGGCAGGCGCCTTTCAGCGCTGCATCGGCCTTGCCTTCTGCCACCTCGTTAAGCGGCGTGGTCAGCGCGTTGGCCAGTTCGTAGATGCGGGCGATGGCGCGGTTGAAAGCGAGCTTCTCGATATCCTCTCCGACCGCCTTGAGTATCTTGTGCGCGGCCTTGGAAACCACCGCGGCCTCGCCGCTGCTGGCCGCCACGGGCTTGATGCCGGCCAGTGTTTCGGCCGCCGTCGACACCAGGCGCCAGATGCGCTGGATGAAGCGATGCGCGCCGGCGGCGCCATCGTCGGTCCACTCGACATCGCGCTCGGGAGGCGAATCCGACAGCATGAACCAGCGCGCCGTATCGGCGCCGTAGCCATCGGTGATGTCTTCCGGGCTCACAGTGTTCTTCTTCGACTTCGACATCTTTTCCAGCGGGCCGATGGAGACGGTCTCGCCGGTGGCGATCTCGATGGCGCTGCGCTTGCCGTCAACGTCGTCCAGCCGAACTTCGGTGGGCGCCAGCCAGCGGCCGTTCGATGCCGAGCCAACACGATAGGTTTCGTGCACCACCATGCCTTGCGTGAACAGGCCCTTGAACGGCTCGGCCAGATCGACATGGCCGGCCTCGCGCATGGCGCGGGTGAAGAAGCGCGAATAGAGCAGATGCAGGATCGCGTGCTCGATCCCGCCAATATACTGGTCGACCGGCAGCCATTCGTTGGCCGCCTTGGGATCGGTCGGTTCATGTGCCCACGGCGCGGTGAAGCGGGCAAAATACCACGACGAGTCGACGAACGTGTCCATCGTGTCGGTTTCGCGCCGCGCATCCCTGCCGCATTGCGGACATTTCACATGCCGCCATGTCGGATGACGGTCGAGCGGATTGCCCGGGCGGTCGAAATCGACATCGTCGGGCAGCTTCACCGGCAGGTCCGCCTTCGGCACCGGCACCACGCCGCAAGCCTCGCAATGGATCATCGGGATAGGGCAGCCCCAGTAGCGCTGGCGCGAAATGCCCCAATCGCGCAGACGGAAATTCACCTTGCGCTCGGCCATCGGCCGGTTGCCGATCGTCTTCTGCTCCAGCAGTTTGGCGACTTCGTCGAAAGCCTGATCCGGCTTCAAGCCGTTGAGAAAGCGCGAATTGATCATCACGCCGTCATCGACATAGGCTTCATCGATGATCTGGAACGTCGCCGGATTCTCGCCTTCCGGCATCACCACCGGAATCACCGGCAGGCCGTATTTGTTGGCGAAGTCGAGGTCGCGCTGGTCGCCGGACGGGCAGCCGAAAATGGCGCCGGTGCCGTATTCCATCAGCACGAAATTGGCGACATAGACAGGCAGCGTCCAGTTCTCGTCAAACGGA
>NZ_RZRW01000029.1:0-948 GCF_003998745.1 Mesorhizobium sp. M7A.F.Ca.US.014.04.1.1
GATGAGGACGATCTGGAACACCGAGCCGACGAAGATGACCAGCAGTTTTTCCAGCTCGCCGATGCCGGCCCACAAGATGAGCAGTGGGATGAATGCCGACGCAGGCAAGTAGCGGGCGAAGGAGACAAAAGGCTCCAGAAACGCCTCCACCGGCTTCCAGGCGCCCATCGCGATGCCAAGCGGTACCGCGACGACCGAGGCAAGCAGGAAGCCGCCGAAGACGCGCCAGATGGTGATCAGAACGTCGAGCCAAAAACGGTCTTCGACCAAAAGCCGCCAGCCATCCCGCAGCATCGACAGCGGATCGGCGAGGAAGATGCGGTTGACGTGGCCGCCTAGCGTGATCCAAGCCCAGAAGGCCACGAAAAGCACGAAGAAGGAAATGCCGAGCACGGTTCGGATGCCCGGCGAGACTGGATGCAAGGGGCGCATCGTCAAATCGTCGCCATTTTCAAATGGTCCCCATGCTCAAATCGCGCTTTGTCCAAGAGAAGGCGGCAGCGCCAGGCGCCGCCGCTTGATGGTCAAAGGCCGAACGATCAGTTCGAAACCGGGCTGGTGTCAGCCAACGTGGTGACGTCGGGCGCTTCCTTGATCAGTCCCATCTGCAGCAGCAGTTCGCCAGCGGTCTTGGAAAAGTCCTGGAATTCCTTGGTGAAGAACTGTTTGTTCTCCGCCCGGTCGGCCCATTTCAGGTATTTCGCCGAATCCTCGAATTCCTTGGCCGACTGTTTCACGTCGGCACCCATGGTCTCGTAGGATTTCTGCGGATCGCTCTTGATCAGGTCGAGTGCATCAAAATAGCTGTCGGCCAGCGCCTTGGCGGCATCCGGATTGGTTTTCAGGAATTCGGGTGTGCAGCCCACCGTGTCGAGCACCATCGGGTAGTCGAGCGTCGTCGCCAGGATATGGCCCTGGTCCGACTTGTCGCGCACCGCCGAGATGAAC
>NZ_RZRW01000029.1:958-20534 GCF_003998745.1 Mesorhizobium sp. M7A.F.Ca.US.014.04.1.1
TTCTGCCCGGCGAGGAAAGCTTGCGCCGCCGCATCAGGCTCCAGATTGACGACGGTGACGTCCTTCGTCGACATGCCGTTCTTGTTCAGCACCCAGGCGAGCATGAAATAGGGCGACGTGCCCGGCGCCGATGACGCGACGTTCTTGCCCTTGAGATCGGCGACGGTCTTGATGTTGTTGCGGGCGACGATGCCGTCGGCGCCGTAGGATTTGTCGAGCTGGAAGATCTGCTTGGTGGTGACGCCGCTGGCGTTCCACACCAGCCAGGTCTCCACCGTGGTGGCCGCGCATTGCAGGTCGCCGCTGGCGATGGCGAGCGGCCGGCTCGCTTGCGGCACCTTTTTCAGGGTCACGTCGAGTCCGTGTTTCTCGAAGATGCCCGCCTGCTTCGCAAGCGTCAGCGGCGCGAAGCCTGTCCAGCCGCTGATGCCGATAGTGACCGAGGTGGCAGCCATCGCCGGTGCCGACAGGCCGGCGGCAAGTGTCAGAGTTGCGGTAAGAACGGCGATCCTGTTCATGTCGGTTCCCCTTTTGTTTTTGCTGGGGAATTGTCTCACAGACGCCAATCGGCTTGTCAATGAACAGCTTGGTGAGGCAACCGGCAGGCCCGGCTCTGCTGTCGGCCAATGGCTACCACCGCCAGAAATCCATCGTGGCTAATCCAAAATGGCCTCAATAATCGTCGCAGGTGCACTCCGCCGACGATATACGGTCATTCCAGTCGCTGCCGCCGAAATCGCGGATCCGGCGCCGGATCTCGATCGAGCGGCCACCCATCCGGGAGTCCTCATAGGCAATGAGTGTGCAACCCCGGCGCACAATCACCGACGACACACGGTCGTTCCAGAACTGGCCGCCGCGAAAGTTCACGGAATCGTCGGGGCCCATACCGATGGACCGACCGCGAAAATTCGCGTGCTCGAACATCATGCAGGCGGGCTCATCATTGTATTGGGCGCTGGCGGCGTCGGCAAAAAGTACGGACGCGACAGCAGTCAGGATGGCTAGACGTTTCATCTGATGTTTCCTCGGTTTTTGCCGCGGCCCCTCCGACTGGATAGCGCGGTCCGGCCAATTTGCCAATGCTTCGGTCGCCTAGCGGCTGTCAAACATCCAGCTGCGGTTGCGCCACATTTTCTCGCCGACCAGGCAGTCGGTGGCGGGCTTGTCCTGCGCCAATACCACCGGCGGATGCGTGGCTTCTTCTGCCGCCCATTGCGGCGAGGCCGGGCCGGCGAGTTCCAGCACCAGCTTGCGACGGATGGCTTCGGGAAACTGCGTCCAGTCATTGACCGGAATCATGAAGGCTCCGGGTCCGCCGATGACGCAGTCGCTGTAGTAGCGATCGAGATTGCTGACTTCGTAGGCGCCGGAAAAACCGCCTCGCGTCATCAGCGGCAGGCCGTTGATGACGATGCCTTGCTTGATCAGATCGTCGCGGGTCAGGTTGACCGGCGCGCCTTGATTGTTGGGGCCATCGCCCGAAATGTCGATGACCCGCTTCGTGCCCTGGTAGCCGCTTTCGGCGAACAGGTCATTGCCGAACTCCAGCGCTCCGGAGATCGAGGTGCGCCGCGCGCTGTTGGGCGGCTGAGCGGATAGTTGCGCAACCACCCGCTCGGCGTCGGTGCGGCTGGCGATCACCGTCCACGGCACGATGACGCGCTGCCAGTTGGTGCCGGCCCATTCGACATAGGTGACGGCGATCTTGCCATAAGCGCCATCGGCAATGGCCTGCAGCACATTGTCGTGCGTCAGTGCCGCGGCGTAGCCGTGACGCTGGATCTCGAGTTCGTCCGGAGACATCGACAGCGAGACATCGACGGCCAGCACCAGCTCGACATCGACGGGCTCGTCAGCTTGGGCCGCGGGCGTCAACCAGAGCGTCAGTGCGAACGCGGCGCAGCCTGAAAGGAAATGTCTTGCGCAGGCAAAAGCAGACATGCCGCGAAGGTAAGCGAAAACCGTCGGCTTAAAAAGAGAAAAGCCCGGCCGATGGCCAGGCTTTTGCCTTCATGCCCTTTGCGCCGGCTAGCAATCAGCTGCGCGGCTTCAAATTCTCCGGATCGTAGAGCGGCTTGTAGCCGACAGCCGCCACTTCGACCGGATATGTCTCACCGAAATACTCGATCGTGAGCTTGCGGCCTTCCTGGGCGTACGCCCACGGCAGATAGGCAAGACCGATATTCTTGCCGATGGTCGGGCCATAGGCCATCGAGGTGGTGAAGGACCGCCGGCCGAGTTCGTCGACCAGCGTCTCGCCGGTCTTCGGATCCATCACCGGCATGGTGCCGACGGGATAGCGGGCAACGCCTTTGGAATCGACATTCTCGGTCATCACCAGCGTGCACAGCATGGCCGGCTGGTGCTCGCGGGCGCGGTATTCGACGTGCTTCGCCTTGCCGCAGAAATCGTTCTCCTTGACCTTTGGACGAGCGAGATCCGCTTCGAGCAGATTGTACTCGGTCAGAAGGTCGGCGTTCTGCAGGCGCAGGCTCTTTTCCATGCGGCGCGTGTTGGCATAGGTCTCCACGCCGAAAGGCATCACGCCGGTCGAGCGCAGCGCGTCCCACACAGCGAGACCGTCCTCGTAGCGCATATGCAGTTCCCAGCCCTGCTCGCCGACATAGGAGATGCGGAAAGCGGTGACGTCCTTGCCGCCGATCCGGACCGGCTTGATCGCCGCGAATGGGAAGTTCTCAACAGAGAGCCCGTCCGGGTTTTCGACCACCTTCTGCAAGGTCGCCCGGGCGTTCGGTCCCCAGATGCCGATGGTGACGAACTTCTCGGTCACGTCGGTGATGGTGACGTCGAAACCTTTGTCCTGTGCCGTGCGGCGCATGTACTGGAAATCGCGCGGGCCAGCATCCGCGCCGTCGATCAAACGACAGCGGTCGGCCATGCGAATAACGGTAAAGTCGGCCCGCACCATGCCTTCCTCGTCGAGGAAGTGGGTGTAGATGCCCTTGCCGATGTTGTTGTCGCCGCCAATCTTGGCTGCGCACAACCATTCCAGCAGCGCGACATGGTCTGGACCTTCGATGTCGTACATGGCGAAATGCGACAGGTTGACGATGCCGCAATCCTCGCTCATGGCGAGATGTTCGGCATTGGAGACGCGCCAGAAATGGCGGTTGTCCCATTCGTTCTCACGCACCGGCACCCGGTTGCCGTATTTCTCCAGGAGATGCTCGTTGGCGGCATAGCCGTGGGCGCGCTCCCAGCCGCCGAGTTCCATGAAATAGCCGCCGAGTTCCTTCTCGCGTTCCCAGAACGGCGAGCGCCGGATATTGCGGGCCTTGGAGAACGGCTCGCGCGGATGCACCGCCGGATTGTAGACCTTCATCGCCGTCTCGGTGCAGCGGTCCCAGATGAACTGCTCCTTGGTCTGGTGCGGATAGAACCGTGCATAGTCGATGGCATGGTGATCGATTGCGGTGCGGCCGTCGGTCATCCAGTCGGCGATCAGCTTGCCCATGCCGGGACCATCCTTGACCCAGATGGCAACGGCATACCACAGACCCCGCACCTTCTGGCTTTCGCCCATCGACGGGCCGCCGTCCGCGGTTACCTGGAGAAGTCCATTGAACGAATGGCTCTCATTATAGCCGAGTTCGCCGAGGATCGGCGTCAGTTCCATGGCGCGTTCGAGCGGCGCCAGGATCTGTTCCATGTCGAGATCGCGTTGCGACGGCGAAAGCCGCGCCTGGTCCTTCTCCAGCAGGTCGCGCGGGTGGCAAAGGCGCGGATTGGTCTCTTCGTAATAACCCCATTCGATCTGCCCGCCCTCGGCGGTCTTGGGATCACCGGTGTCGCGCATATAGGCCGAGTTGCCCTGGTCGCGCAGCAGCGGCCAGCCGATCTCCTTGCCGGTGCCGGCGAACTCGTTGTAGGGGCCGAAGAAGGTCAGCGGATGGTCGATCGGCATGACCGGCAGGTCTTCGCCGACCATTTCCGCTATCAGCCGGCCCCAAATCCCGGCGCAGACGACGACATAGTCGGCCTCGATGGTGCCGCGGTCCGTTACCACGCCTGATATGCGGCCGTCCTTGACGACCAGCGACCGGGCCGATGTGTTGGCGAAGGATTTGAGCTTGCCCGACGCTTCCGCCTGGTCGACCAGCTTGCCGGCGACCGTCTGCGAACGCGGGATGACCAGACCGGCATCGGGATCCCAAAGACCACCTTGAACAATCGCTTCTTCGATGAGCGGAAATTTTTCCTTGATCTCGGCCGGCTCGATCAGGCGCGCGCGCGTGCCAAACGCCTTGGCCGAGGCGATCTTGCGCTTGATTTCTTCCATTCGGCTGTCGTCGCCGACACGCGCGACCTCGAGGCCGCCGATACGCGCGTAATGACCCATCTTCTCGTAGAAATCGATGGAGTAGAGCGTCGTCCAGCACGACAGGAAATCGTGGCTGGTGGTGTAGCAGAAGTCGGAGGCGTGCGCCGTCGAGCCGATATCGGTCGGGATACCTGATTTGTCGATGCCGACAATGTCATCCCAGCCGCGTTCGATCAGGTGATGGGCGATCGATGCGCCGACAATACCGCCCAGGCCGACGATGACGACCCTCGCCTTTTTCGGAAACTCTGCCATTGCCCGCGACTCCAAAGTGATAAAGCGGGCGGACTATAGGGCGGAGCAGCAGCACGATTGAAGCCTGTTTGCGACATTGGCAAAAAGCCGAGCGACCAGACGGCAGAATGCTTCACACCGGGCGCCTGGGGCGGTTCGCTTTCCGGTAGGCTAACTCAGGCGAAGGCCCAGATGTCCTCGGCCTGGAAACCGACCTGATAGCTACGCATCGAGATCAGCATTATTATAAAAGATCTTACTTATATACTTCGATGAAAGATAAATCTGTAAGTATATTAATTGTTGCAATCGTTATGAGATATGGCATACTAATAACTTAACGAATTAGAGCGCATGCTGGGCGGGAAAACGCGTGCTCAAAGGTCGATTTTCAATTGCGCTCCTCTTGGCTTTGGTCACCTGCGGGCACTCGCAATCCGCATCACTCGACACTGGAGACGAACGTTTTCTCTGGCTCACCTCTTCGTCGATCGATCGCGTTGCCGTGACATACTCGCAGGGAACGCTCTATGTCCCCTCAGATCTATTTCGGGAACGAAATCCGAAGGCAACCATGGATATCAAGCAAGTCGCGCTACGACTGAGCTATCCTGAACTGAAAGCTGGCCGCGGGCCAAACCCCCAGATCCGGGGGGAGGAGGATCTGCTGCCGCTTTCGGACGCACTCGGAGTGGCGGCCTCCGTTCCAGGCGGCCCACTAAAAATTCATATTCCGCAAAACCTCCTGCTTCCAATTATAAATGACCTCGATGCTGGTATTAAATTCGCCTCGTTTCGCGTAAAGGATAATGCTAAGGGGTATCTCTCTCACAATATCTACTATATTTCCGCGCCGGATCCTATGTACATTATGTGCACTGGATATTCTTCTGTATCATCGTGCATGATGAGCTTTGATAGGGCTGGATTGCGCTGGATGATCATGGCGCCTCGTAAATATCTTCGAGAGGACGTCTCTAGGTTTCACAAACGTCTTTCGGCGCTGATTGATTCATTTTCTGAAAAATAGGAGCGTATCATGCCAACTTCACAGCAGATAAACGATATTAACTCTGCATATGCGCTTACCATCTCGACGGGTGACGCGTCTCATTACTACGATGCGCTTTCCGCCGCTGGCATCTACTATGGAAGCATGGCACATGGTGTCGTGAACGCCGACTCGTTAATCGGAATTGTTGCTAACAACTATGCCAAGAACAAAATAGATGGCGATTTCGCGTCAGGACTCTTTGACCAACGTCGCGATGCGCTCATGCTGGAACTCGCTACGCGTGACTACGCTCTTCGGTCAACACAAACTGATTGGAACCTTACGGGGCGGCAAATTTCCGACTATCATGATGCAGCATACCAAACTGTTTTCCCCGAGCTCTCAGGCGCGGCGGAAGGGTGGACACCCTACTACGAGGTTCGAGCTCTCAACGACTATGATTTCTGGCTGGTCACGTCGAGTGCGGATCTGTCTCAGTATCTATCCTACTTTAGAATGAATATTCCGCTGACAGTCGGCGATGCTACGGCGAAAAACTATGCGCTCCAATGGTTCCAGGATATGGATCCATTTGTGTTTAATCTATCTCAGATGAAATTTATTATCGGGGACGATGTTCTCGCCAAAAGCTTGCTCCAGTGGGCCGCTACCCATACGGGATTCTTGGATAGCAAGCAGTCATATCTGTTCGAGCAAAAACCGTATGCCCCAGCTAACGACACCGATGCGTCTGGTTTCCTTGGCAGGTTCATTCATGGTCTCCTGATTGAGGAGGCGGTTTCAGGAACCTCAAATATCCTGCATGCCAGCACTGACTACAAGGAGATATCGTTCGACCGGAGCGATCTCCCCACAACTCCCCATGGGACTGAGTTCGATCACGTGATCAACCAGACCATCGGCACCGCAAACGAGTTGACTCTTGCAGGGTACAATTCCGAGTGGATGCAATCGGATTCCTACAAACTGTCGAACCCTTACTATTGGGGGCTCGACCCGCATAACATCGTCAATATCAACGGCGCCACCTTCATAGCCGGAAATGCGGCAACATCGGCGAACAAGGATGGAAATCTGGTTGTCCTGCAGGGTGACGTTACCAGCTTCACCTTGAACAGCACCTCTCAGTTTATTCTTGTTGGGAATGAAAAGGACAACGAGATAACCTTGGTCAATCCGGATCAGGGATTTGTCTTTTCTGGCGCTGGAAATGACCACATCATAGTCTCGGGTGTTGCAGACAACAGCTGGGGTATAATCCTGCCGGTCATGATTGATACGGGCAGCGGGAACGACACGATCGAGTTCCAGGATTCGAGTCACTTTTTTGTCGGCTATGTCATGACGCCCGATGGCGGGCATGACGTCGCTGTTGGAAATCTAGAGAAGTATTGGCCATCAGATCCCGCTTCAGACTATTCTGCTCCCTTGAATAATTTCCTATTGTCTGGATTAAGCCTCACCGATCTGGATCTAGAGAAGACATTGGTCGCGCAGCGTACAACAACGATACATGCAAGTGAGCAATGGTATGAGATAGACTATGTTACGAACTGGTGGGATGTAAAATATACCCTCAGCGGCAATGACGGAGCCACTTCAATCGAAATTGGTACATATTCATTTAGCTCCAACAAGGCCTACTACATCAGTACCGATGTGCTTTATGGAGACTACACGGTAGACTTTGGTATGTCTTCAGAATGGACAGGGTCGGCGCATGTTATTAACGGGTACTTCGGCAGATCGCAGGTTTTTAATTCATTCTCGTTGGCTTATTTGGACGAAAATGACAACGCGCACAGCGTGGCAATGAACACCGTGTTTGATATGGGATTCGACCCAGCATGGCTTGTTGCCGCTTGAAGTATGTCTTGGGTGAGTCACCTCGGTCTGGATCAGTGGCAGTAACAAGCAATATGCTTGAGCTATGCATAGGATTTTGTGCTGAAGTAGGTGGAACGAGATCTCCATGACCCGATCCCCCGAGAAGATAGGTTCTGGGGGATTTGAAAGGTCACTTGTTGCGGCGAACAAGGCGGTAATCCTCGCAACAGCGGTGATAAGCGGCGTCATAAACGTATTGGCGCTAACTGCCCCCTTGTTCATGTTGCAGGTTTATGACCGTGTGCTTGCCAGCCACAGCGTCCCAACACTGGTCGGCCTCGGGATGCTTGCGTTCGGCCTATATGCCTTTCAATGCGGCCTTGACATCATTCGTGCCCGCGTTCTTCTACGCGTCGGTGAGCGGTTCGATCACCAGCTTTCCGGGCGCGTTCACGACGCAGTCGTCCGCCTTCCACTCGAAACTCGCATGCCCAGCGACGGATTGCAGCCGCTGCGCGATCTCGACAATGTACGCAATTTTCTCTCCGGACCCGGTCCGACCGCGTTTTTCGATTTACCTTGGATGCCCTTTTATCTCGGCCTGTGTTTTCTACTTCATTTCTGGCTTGGTATGACAGCAATGGTCGGCGCGATCTTGTTGGTCTCGCTTACCGTTATTACCGATGCGTCTTCCCGCAACCCAACTCGAGAGGCACTCCGGCATAACACGGTGCGCAATGCCTTGCTGGACGCGTCCCGTCGCAATGCCGAAGCTATACGTGCGATGGGGCTTAGCAATCGCATGACCGCGCGCTGGCGCCTTGCAAATTCGGACTACCTTGCGGCAAATCGCAGGGCCAGCGATGTTGTTAGCGGCCTAGGGGGCGTTGCAAAAACACTTCGTTTGGTTCTCCAGTCCGCAATCCTGGCAGTGGGTGCATGGCTCGCTATCGAGCAGCAGGTCACACCGGGGGTGATGATTGCCAGTTCCATCATAATGGGCCGCGCACTAGCGCCCGTCGAATTGGCAATCGGAAGTTGGAAAGTGTTCCTGATGGCGAGACAGAGTTGGATCCGCCTCAGGGATTTGCTGCTGATGATGCCTGAAGAGACAACTGTCTTGGCCCTGCCCAAACCGCAATGCGAACTGCGTGCCGCAGGCATCACCGTCGTTCCCCCTGGTGAGACGAAGCCGACGGTCTTCGCAGCAAACTTCGTCATGCGCGCGGGGAGCGCGCTCGGCATTATTGGCCCTAGCGGTGCGGGGAAGTCGACGCTTGCCCGCGCTCTCGTTGGCGCCTGGACCCCGGCGAGCGGCAAAGTGCGTATTGACGACGCGTCACTCGACCAGTGGGATCAGGAGGCAATCGGTCGCCACATCGGCTACCTGCCACAGGGGGGCGAACTTTTCGATGGCACGATCGCAGAGAACATCGCCCGCTTCGAATCCGACGCGAAGCCGGAGACAATTGTATCAGCCGCGATGGCGGCTGGCGTTCATGAGCTTATCCTGCAGTTTGATAAAGGATATGAAGCCCGCATTGGAGAAGCCGGATCATCCCTTTCGGCAGGGCAACGCCAGCGGATCGGCCTTGCCAGGGCACTCTACGCCGATCCGTTCCTCGTCGTGCTCGATGAACCCAATGCGAATCTTGACGCCGATGGCGAAGCTGCTGTTGTGAAGGCAATCGCGGCCGTGAGGGAACGCAAGGGGATCGCAATAGTTATAGCGCATCGACCGAGCGCGCTAGCTGCAGTCGATTTCGTTCTCATGATGGAGGCCGGTCGGGTCAAAGCCTTCGGACCACGCGACGAAGTTCTTTCGAAAATATCAAAGGTCCCTTCTCCGAATCCTACCATGGCTGGATATCCGGGCTTTTCTGTATCGGCCAGGATGCTCGCGCCCTTCAAGATGGTCGCAGATCCGAACGAGTCAAAGCCGGAGGTCGCTGAAATCTTGATGGAGGGATCCGATGCCAAACGTTGAGGCCGAATTGGTTTCAAGATCTATCCGGCGGCACCTCTTCATTGGCGGCACTTCCTGCCTTTTCTTGGTGGGAGGCATAGGCGGGTGGGCGGCCGCAACCAATCTCTCTGGTGCAGTCGTGGCTTCCGGCACCTTTGTCGTCGATAGCTATGTCAAGAAAATCCAACATTTGACTGGAGGCGTTATCAGCGAGATTCTCATCAAGGAGGGGCAGAAGATTGCTGCCGGAGATGTACTTGTGCGCCTCGATGCAACGCAAGCGCGGGCAAACCTTGGAATCGTCACCAAGAGGCTGGACGAATTGACTGCACGGCTCGCTAGACTTGAGGCCGAGCGCGACGACGAAGACCAGATTGCGTTTCCAGGAACTTTACTTTCCCGGCTTGACAACACCGATATCGCCGCAGCCGTTCAGAGTGAGCGTCGACTGTTTGAGTTCAGGAAGGAAGACCGAGCGGGGAAGAAGTCCCAGTTGCGCGAAAGAATTAAGCAGTTCGCGCATGAGATCGATGGCCTGAAGTCTCGCGAAACAGCCTTTGATCGTGGGCTCTCTGTGCTTGATGCCGAGATCGCCTCGCTTCAAGTGCTCCGGGCAAAGGGCATTGTTTCTGTGTTGCGATTGAACGACCTGGAGCGAGAGGCGGCGACCCTCGGCGGTGATCGAGGCGAGGCGATGGCCGGCCAGGCTCAAGCAGCAGGCCGAATATCGGAAGCTAGACTGCAGATCCTGCAGATCGACTCCGACCTGAAAACTGAAGTGAGCGCCGAACTTCGTGAAGTGCAAGGTCAGATCGGAGAATATATCGAGCGAAAGATCGCGGCCGAGGATCAACTCAAGCGAATCGACATCATCGCTCCACAGGCTGGCATCGTGCACCAACTGGCATTTCACACTGTCGGCGGCGTCATTTCGCCAGGGGATGTGATTATGTCGATCGTTCCCGATAGCGGCGGGCTCGCGCTGGATGCCCAGATCGCACCGCGCGACATCGACCAGATTGAGCTTGGGCAGAAGGCAGTGCTACGCCTCTCGGCATTCAATCAGCGTACCACGCCAGAACTCAATGGGACGGTTGTCCGTATTGCAGCTGACCTGACGACTAACGAGCGCTCAGGATCTTCCTACTATCAGGTGCGCTTCGTGGTAGCGCCCGAAGAACTGGCGCGGCTAGACGGACTCATTGTTCTTCCGGGAATGCCCGTTGAGGCCTTTATCAAGACCCACGAACGGTCTGCGTTTTCATATTTCGTGAAGCCGCTTTCCGATCAGATCAGTCGTGCGTTCAGAGAGGACTAGGCCACGTCTTTGTAGCAATGGAGGGGGTCGTCTGCTCTATCTTCCTTCACACGAAGGCCCAGATGTCCTCGGCCTGGAAACCGACCTGATAGCCTGATGTCTTCAGCTTGACCACGACCTGGCCGATCTCGGCGGCCGGCAGCGCGCCGACCTCGACCTTGATCATGCCGGGACGGTAGCGCTTGAGGTCGAGTTGTTCGAAGACGATCCAGTCGGCGCCCTCGCAATCGACGAGGAAGGCGTCGATATGGGTGATGCCGTTGCGGTCGAGCAGCGTCAGCAAGGTCTCGGATGGCACCTCGATGTCCCTGAGATGCGGCGCGAACTTGTTGAAGTTGGCGTCGGCCTCGCCCCAGGCATTCTTGCCCGACATCAGATTGGTGTCGGTGACCGACGAACAGCCGATGAATTCGATGGGCAGCGTGCCGGCCTCGAGCGCGGCGGCATCGAAAGTGTGGACGGTGATCGTGCCCTTTGTCTTCGTCACCGCCACCGGCTCGATGATGAAGCGGCTGATGTCGGGGTAGTTGGCGCGCAGCCGTTTCTGATTGTAGGGGATCGGCTCGACCAGCATCGCGCGTGCACCGGGAATCCTGTGCAGCCACGGCGTCACATCGTCGAAGAGCGCGCCGTCGCAGGCGCCGACATTGACCATCTGGAACGGCCGCCCCGCCCCACCAAACCGCGCCTTCAGCGCTGCCTTGGCCAGGAATTTCGTGCCGCGCAGCGACGGCCCGCGATCGAGAACGCCACTGGGAAGACCGAGCGACAGGGCAACGCGCGCCAGGCTGGATAGCGAACTCATGACTTGTCTCCGGGAATGATTTGCATGGCAGCGCGATTCTGGCCGCGAGCCACGGCCGCCCACAACGCCATGAACGGCGTCGCCAGCAGCAGGAATGGCGGGATCAGATGCGGGAAATAGATGCGCGTGTCGTGGATCGGGAAGACGGTGAACTTCGCCAGCGCGCCGAGCACCAGTGCCGCGAACAGGATGCCGGCGCGGCGGTCGAGGCGGAAGCCGGCGCGGTCGGCAGCAAACCAGCCGGCCAGTGCCAGCACCGACACGCCGACCCAGCTGTTCAGGCTGACGGCACGCAGCAGCGAGGTGGCAAATGCCCTGAGATAGGCAACGATGGAGAATGGCGGCTCGAACCCGTCCATATTGTAATGCTGCTCGATGCTGGAGAACCACAGATGCGGCCACCAGCCGGGATGATGCGCCCAGTGCGAGATGGCGAAATAGGCAACGAAGGAAGCGGCAAAGCCGGCCAGCGCGCCCCATGCCCTCTGCCGGAACGCAACCAGCAGCACAGCAAAAACAGCAAGGAAAACAATGTTGTCCGGGCGCACCATGAAGGCGAGGAAGAGCAGGATCGCCGTCGCCACCTCGCGGCCGCGGACATAGGCATAAAGCCCGCCCAGCAACAGCGCCGATGTGAGCAGATCCGGCGTTGAGGCGCGCGCCGCATCGCCGAAATCGGCCATGATCAGCACCGCGCCGACCACCGGCGCCAAGGCCAGTGCCCCCTCGGAGCGCAGCCACATCAGGGCGATCGCGCCGAACAGCAGCACGGAGAACACTGAGACCAGGCGCATCGCCTCGACCGGCGACATCACCGCGCTCATCGTCGACAGGATCTCGGCATAGAGGAACTTGATCCGGTACATGCCGAGCAATGAATGGAAGTCGGCGGCATTCTCCGCCATGTGGCTGCGGAAGCCGCCGCCATCGTCGGTCAGCGCCTTGTAGTCACCGGCCGACACGCCCGATTTGACAGTGTTGTAGGCATAGTCATGCAGCGCCTGTGCATCGGGATAGGTGCCTTCCTCCGCTATGGCGAGATAGGGCAGCATGTCCCAATTGGCGTCGGGCATCACCCACGCGGTGAACGCTGAAAAAAGAATGTAGAGCGCGAAGGCCGCGGCGCCGATCGGTGCCGCCAGCCGCGCATAAGTCCCCACGCCCCACGCCAGACCGGCCCCGGTGAGCCGGTCGAGTGGGTTCTGTGGAGCGGGCGACTTGGTCAGCATGTCTACTCAGCGAGTTTCGGTTTAACGGACCTGGCTTTTGACGAAATCCTTCACGATCGACACGATGCCGCGCGACAGCAGACTGTCGAAAGCATCGACGAAACGATCGACATGCTCACGCTGGCAGATCAGCGGCGGCTCCAGCCGGATGACGTTGCGGTTGTACTCGGTGAAGGCGACCAGCACGTCGTAATCGCGCAGCAGCAGCGCGCCGACGAAGCCCGACAGCGAGCCCTTCAGCTTGTCGTCGAGCACGCTGACGATCGGCCGCAGCACCATCGGCAAGGTCTGCGAGAAGTCGTGGAACTCCAGGCCGACCATAAAACCCTTGCCGCGCACATCCTTGATGATCTTCGGGTACTTTTCCCTGAGCGCCTGCAGGCGCTGCAGCAAATAGTCGCCGGTGACGGCGGCATTGTCGATCAGCCCCTCGTCGTAGAGCACGTTGAGCCCCTCGATCGCGGTGACGCAGGCCTCGCCCATGCCGCCGAAGGTCGCCATGGCATGGATCATCGCCGTTTTCGGCGTGCCATAGGCCTTCATGTAGACCTCGCGCCGCGCGATCATGGCTCCCACCGCCGCCTTGCCGGCGCCGAGCGACTTGGCCAGCGCGGTCACATCGGGAATGACGCCGTAATGCTCGAAGGCGTAGAAGCGGCCCGAACGGCCGTAGCCGCACTGCACTTCGTCGGCGACCCACAGCACGCCGTACTGATCGCACAGCGCGCGCAGCTTCTGCCAATATTCGGCCGGCGCCTGAATGATGCCGCCACCGCCCTGGATGGTCTCGAGCACGATGACCCCGACCTCCGGATCGGAGCGGAACAGGCGCTCGACCGCCTCGATGTCGGCGAACGGGATGCGGACCGTGTTTTCCGCCACCTTGAAGTCGGCGCGGTAAAGCTGGCCGTCTGTGATGCCCAGCACGCCCTTGGTCTTGCCGTGGAAGGAATTCTCGGCATAGACGATCTTCGGCCGCTTCGGACCGGCCGCGCGCTCGGCGAGCTTCACCGCCGCTTCCATCGCTTCCGAGCCGGACGAACCCAAAAATACCATGTCGAGATCGCCGGGCGAGCATTTGGCGATGTTGTGCGCAAGCGCTGCCGCATATTGCGACATGAAGGCGATGGCGATTTCCTGGCGCTTCTCCTCCTGGAATTTCTTGCGTGCTTCCAGGATGCGCGGATGATTGTGGCCAAAGGCCAGCGAACCGAAGCCGCCGAAGAAGTCGAGGATCTTGCGGCCGTTCTGGTCGATGTAGAACATGCCTTCGGCACGCTCGATCTTGATCTTGTGGAAGCCGAGCAGCTTCATGAAGTGGAACTGGCCGGGGTTGAGATGCGCCTTGAACAGGTCGGTCATGCGGGCGACATCCATCGCCTTGGCTTGTTCGACGCTGATCAAATCGGGCTTGGCGATGGTGACAGGCGACAGCGCCGGCGCGCTGACCATGGTGCGCAAATTGGTCTGTTCGGGCTTGGCCATGACGGTCATTTCAATCTCCTGTCTGCGCGCACGACCAGGATCGGGCGCAACGAAAGCTGTTTTTGCAAGCCGCTATTCGGCGGGCACATGTTTGGTGGCGACGGCGTGACCGGCTTTCTTTGCGCGGTACTCGCTGTAGGCGGCGATCAGCATGTCCTCGTCGCGATATTGCGGCACCCAGCCGAGCTGACGCCCGGCCTTGGACACGTCGAGCACGCAATCCTCGTCGGCGATCAGATACTGTTCCGGGTCCATGATCGGCATGTTCAAGAGGTCAAGCAGGTCCAGCGTGCGCTTGACCGCCCAGCCCGGTGTCGGGATCAGGATCGATTTCGAGCCGGCATGCCTGATCAGATCGCCGAGCAATTTCTTGACCGGCGGCGGATTGAGCGAACCGAGATTATAGGCCTCGTTTGGCACGCCGGCCTTCCAGGCCGCGCGCGCAGCCTCGGCGCAGTCGAACACCGAGATGAACTGATAAGGATTCCTGCCCGAACCGATCATCGGCACGGGAAGGTTCCAGTCGATCAGCTTGAACAGTTTTTCCAGAATGCCGAGCCGGCCGGGACCGATGATCAGGCGCGGGCGAAACAGCGAGATCGACATGCCGCGCTTGCGCCATTCGGCGGCGAGCTCCTCTGTCTTCTGCTTCGACCAGCCATATTCGCCCAGCGGCGCCACCGGGTGCTCCTCGGTCATCGGCTGCGTGACCGTGTGGCCGTAGATCATGTCGGTCGTGTAGTGGACGAGTTTTGACGCACCGGCTCCGTCCATGGCCTGCATGATGTGCTCGGTGCCATGGAAATTCACAGGGAAGAAGAAATCGTGCCGCTTGGCGCGCACCTGGATCGGCGATAGCATCTTGGCCGACAAATTGTAGACCATGTCGTCGGCCCTGAGCCCAACCGCGGTGACCGAGGTCGGGTCGGTGACGTCGCATTGGATAAAGCGGACGGTGCGGTAGTGCGGCAGGTCGCTCTTGACGATGTCGGCGACGACAACCTCTTCACCATCGGCCACAAGTTTCGGGGCAAGATGGCGGCCGACGAAACCGTCGCCGCCGAAAATCACATGTCTCATCGAACGATCTCGTTTGCTTGGATCTTGTCGGGCGTGATGGAAGCGGTCTGGTCCTCATGCCCTTGCTCACCCAAATCCCGCCCACTTTGCGCGATCAGCACCGTGCCGACGCAGATGAAGGCGATACCGGCGATCCGCCAGCCATTGAGGTCCTCGCGGAAGACGAAATAAGCGAAGATGGCGACGGCAACATAGGCGAGGCTGAGGAACGGGTAGGCGAAGGAGAGCTCGACCTTGGACAGCACATAGAGATGCGAGGCCATCGAGATGACGAAGGTACACAGGCCAAGGAACACCCAGGGGCTGAAGACGATCTGCAGCAGCTTGACGAGCGGATTGACGCCCTCGAACGAGATCGGTCCGAGCGACATCATGCCTTGCTTCAGCATCAGCTGCGCGGCGGCATTGGTCATGACGGTAAAGAGAATGAAGACGATGTATTTCATGTGTTCCAAGCCACCCCTTCGCGCTTCCTATTACAAACCCGCAAACATTTGGTGAAGTCCCAACAATATTTTGAGTAAATCTCGTTATTAATCATCAATTAACCAAGAATTATTCGAATTTTATCTATTCGGCTGCTTCGACCGCGCCTCGTCGCGCATCCAGTCTCTTCGCGGTGCGCGCCCAGGAATCAGACATGAAGGCGTGGTCGCGGAGCCCTTCCAGCCGCTGCCATTCGGGAAAGGACGAAGCGAAGATTTCGGCCCCCATGCGGGCGTCCTTGTACGGATTGACCGCGCCGCCGGCCTCGACCGTGATGCGGTCGAGTTCCCGCAGCAGTGTCAGCGTCGTGGCGCCCCTGTTGGGGAAATCCAGTGTCAGCGTGTAGCCGGGACGCGGAAACGACAGCAGCGCCGGCGAGCGGATGGAGCCGAAGCGTTTCAGCACCGTGAGGAACGAGCCCTGCCCGGCTTGCCTTGCAGCCGCCAGCAATGCCGGCACGGCCTCGCGCGCCGTCTCTTCCGGCACCACGCTCTGGTGCTGGAAGAGCCCTTTCGGCCCATAAAGCCGGTTCCAGTCGCGCACGCCGTCAAGTGGAAAGAAGAAGCCCTGATATCCGGCCTGGCGCGGCACCGTTGCTCGGCTCTTCCTCCACCTGTAGGCAGCGTTGAAGGCGGTCAGGAACGGCCGGTTGAGCACATTGAACGGCGGCTGCACCGGTACCGAGAAATTGCCGCCGACGCGCGAGGCGGCATGCGAGCCGTGCTCGGCGTGATTGCCCGACAGCAGCAGGCCACGACCGCTGTTGCGGCCGCCGGCCAACTGATCGATCCAGGCGACCGCATATTCGTTGGCCTGATCGGCCGCCTCGGCCAGGTCGAAGAATTCGCAGAGATCACGAAACGGCGTCGCCTTTTCGACGATGTCGAGGGAATGCACCCGCATCAGCCGGATCGAGGCCGACAGGATGAGGCCGGTCAGCCCCATGCCGCCGATCGTCGCCGCAAACAGCCGCGTATTGTCTGTCGCCGAGCAGCGGTGGGTCTTGCCGTCGGACCTGAGCAGCGTGAAGCTCTCGACATGGCAGCCGAAGGTGCCGCGCCGGTGATGGTTCTTGCCATGCACGTCATTGGCGATGGCCCCGCCGAGCGTGACGAATTGCGTGCCTGGCACAACGGCGGGGAAGAAGCCGTAGGGGGCGGCGTGGGCGATGATGTCGGACAACAGCACGCCGGCCTCCGCCTCGAGAACACCGGTTTCGGCGTTGAAGGCGTGGATCCGGTTCAGCGATCGCATATCGACGACCGCTCCGGCCCCGTTCTGGCAGGAATCGCCGTAGGAGCGGCCATTGCCATAGGCAAGCAGCGACGCCGGCTTGGCCTGACCGCCCTTCAGCAGCGCGATCGCCTCGTCGGCACCGATGGCGCGCGGCGCCGGCGGCGTGGCAAGGCCAAAGCTTGGGAAACGTCCGGCGGCCATGCCTACCAGCCCCCGATGACCAGCATCACCGCACCGATCAGCACCACGATCTGGCTGCGCCAGTCGCGGATGATGAAGACGACCGGATCGTCATGCATCTCGTTGCGGCGCGCCAGGATCCAGACGCGCATGGTAAGATAAAGCACGATCGGCGCCAGCGGCCAGATCAGCCATGGATGCGGATAGAGTTCCCGCACCGCGACACTGTCCATGTAGAGCGCCAGCACCAGCGCCGAGGAGAAGGCCGAGGCCATGCCGGCCTGGGCGACGATCTCCTGGTCTTCGGTGCGATAGCCGCGACCGGCAATGCGCTCGCCGGGCGGAATGGCGGTGGTGCGCAGTTCGACGAAGCGCTTCACCAGCGCCAGCGACAGGAAGAAGAAGATGGAGAAGGCCAGCAGCCAGAACGAGACGTCGACGCCGGTCGCCGCCGCACCGGCCAGGACGCGGATCGTGTAGAGGCCGGCGAGCGTCAGCACATCGACCAGCAGCATGCGCTTGAACGACAGCGAATAGGCGGTGGTGACGACCATGTAGCCGCCGAGCACAGCCATGAATTCGGGCGACAGGAACAGCCCGGTGCCGATGCCGATCGCCAGAAGCACCGCGATCGCCCCAAGTCCGAACGGGATCGACAGCGCGCCGCTGGCGAACGGCCTGTTGCGCTTGGTGAGGTGTTTGCGGTCGAGCGCGAGGTCGAAGAAATCATTGAGGATGTAGATGGCCGATGCCACCGCGCTGAACGAGACGAATGCCAGCAGGCATTCCCAGATCATGTCGGTGTTGAAATATTCATGCGAGAGCACCATCGGCACTGCGATCAGCGAATTCTTCAGCCACTGATGCACGCGCAGCATCTTGACGATGGTCCGCAAAGTGGGCTTCGGCGCCGACACCGTCTCGGCGCCATGTGCCGCCTGCCAGCGCGCGGCATGGCGGTCGGGCGCGACGACGATCGCGTTGCGTGCGGCATCGAAGACCTGGAGGTCATGGCGGCTGTTGCCGGCGTAGTCGAAACCGCCATCGCCATAGGCTGCGATCAGCGAGGCGCGCTTCCTGCCCGAGGTGAGATTGGCGAGACCATCGGTGGCCAGCACCTGGTCGAAAATGCCGAGATGGGCCGCGATGGCGTCGGCGAACTTGCGCGGCGTACCGGTCGCCAGCACGATCTTGCGGCCCTCGGCGTGCTCGGTCCGGAGGCGGCAAAGCAGCACCTCGCGATAGGGCAGCGATGCCGGATCGATGTCGATGCGCTGCGCGATCGCCTGCTTCAGCCGCGCCGGCCCGCCGGCGATCCAGAACGGTACGAGGAAGATATAGAGCGGGTTCTTCTTGAGAAGGATGAACAGCCCTTCCCACAACAGGTCGGTTGCGATCAGCGTGCCGTCGAGATCGACCGCAAGCGGTATTGCGTTCCTGTCCGATCGCGCATCCATGTCCGTCCTGCCCTGCCCGCGTAGAGTTGCGCGCCGCTTTTCGGCGTCTTGAGGCTGGTATAGCGGGCGATGGCGTAGCGAACGTTAAAACGCACGGTTGCAGACGGCTGCCATGGCGGTATTTCCGGTGTCATTGTTAAACAACCGCTACCGGAAACGATAAAAGGCCGGGCAAATGCCCGGCCTCTACAATCGTGACGCCAAGATTACTTGATGCGGGCGACACCGCCCGAGATCTCGACCGTTTCCGAACCGGTCAGGGCTTCGAGATCGCCATTGGGCAAGGTGACGAAGCAGCCGTTCGGGCAGAACTCAACCGTTTCGCCACCGGCCAGCGCAAGGTCGGTCTTGCTGCCGCCCTCCGTTACGACCAGCGTGCGGGTCTCGGCGTCCTTGTTGACCGCGCTCGCGGCATGGACCGAGCCGATGGCGGCGACCAGGGCGACTGCAGCGACGAGAGACTTCCACATGGTGCAATATCGGTGTTCCCACCGCCTCTGTTGCATTTGGCAAGGCATTTTCGCCTTTGCATGGAGCTTATATGAGATGGAAGCTGAACCGCAACTGAATGCCCCATTCATGCCGCAATCGATTCCGGGCAGGATTGAGGTCGACGGAGTCCGAGCCTAGTCCGGGTCCGGCTTCTTGGTTTTGCGAGACTTGACCAGTCGCTTCTTCTCCGCCTCGGCTTCGGCCCTTATCTGCTCCTGTTCGGCGAAGTCGGCCTCGATCTTGTCGTCGTCCGTCGGCCAGGCCTTGGGCTTGTGGGCCTCGACCACGGCGCGCGGCGTCGAGGGGATCTCGATGTGTTCGCTGCTGAATTTTTCGAGGACGGCAAAACGGATGTCGTTCTGCGCGATGTTGCCGTTCATCACGTCGGCCAGGAAGACGCGGATTTCGAATTCCAGGGCGG
>NZ_RZRW01000291.1:0-7305 GCF_003998745.1 Mesorhizobium sp. M7A.F.Ca.US.014.04.1.1
ACTTCCTGTTGGGCGTCAACTACACCCGCCCCGACACCTATCCGATGACGGTGCAGCTCAACAACATCGTCAATTCGGTGCAAGGCGTGAAGGAGTACAACGTCAATATGGCCGCAACCATCCTGACCGGGCTTGTGCCGCTCATCGTCTACTTCATCTCCGGCAAGCTTTTCGTACGTGGCATCGCCGCCGGCGCGGTGAAGGGGTGATGGCGATGACGGCAGCCAACGATACCAGCGTTTCGATCCAGGACCTGTCGCTGAATTTCGGCGCGGTGACCGTCCTGGAGACGCTCAATCTGGATGTCGCCGATGGCGAGTTCATCGTGCTGCTCGGGCCGTCCGGCTGCGGCAAGTCGACCTTGCTCAACTGCATTGCCGGCCTGCTCGACGTTTCCGAAGGCCGCATCTTCATCAAGGGCAAGAACGTCACCTGGGAAGAGCCCAAGGACCGCGGCATTGGCATGGTGTTCCAGTCCTATGCGCTCTATCCGCAAATGACGGTGGAGAAGAACCTGTCCTTCGGGCTGCGTGTCGCCGGCACGCCAAAAGAAGAGATCGCCAAGCGGATCACGCGGGCGGCTGAAATCCTGCAGATCGAACCGCTGCTGCAGCGTAAGCCGGCCGCACTTTCCGGCGGCCAGCGCCAGCGCGTCGCCATCGGACGGGCGCTGGTGCGCGATGTCGACGTGTTCCTGTTCGACGAGCCGCTGTCCAATCTCGACGCCAAGCTGCGCGCCGAACTGCGCGTCGAGATCAAGCTGCTGCATCGCAAGCTGCAGAACACCATGATCTACGTCACCCACGACCAGATCGAGGCGATGACGCTGGCCGACCGCATCGCGGTGATGAAGGGCGGCGTCATCCAGCAACTCGATGCGCCGCAGACCATCTACAACCGTCCGGTCAACCGCTTCGTCGCCGGCTTTCTCGGTTCGCCCGCAATGAACTTCGTCGATGGCCACCTGGAAGACGCCGACGGCGGCTGGCGGTTCGCGGCCGGGGATATCAAGATCCCGCTCGGCACTTACGACTTTGCCAAGCCTCCGGCTCCCGGCCCCGTCACATTCGGTATCAGGCCCGAGCATGTCAGCCTGAACAGCGGCACCGGCTGGCCGTTCTCGATGGCCGCCAATGTCGAGGTGGTCGAACCCATGGGCTCCGACACGCTGGTCTGGCTGAAGCTTGCCCAGCAGAATTTCAGCGTCCGAGTGACCTCGGAACGCACGCCCAAGAACGACGAGGCGGTGACGCTTGGATTCGATCCGATGCGCGCCTCGCTTTTCGACACCGCAACCGGCACACGCATCTAGCTTCCGAGAACCAACCTTCCAACGACGATCCCCAAGCAAAACGGACAGAGACGATGAATTGGTCATTCCAACTTTACAGCGCCCGCAATTTCCAACCCTGGGACGGTGTGCTCGCCATGCTCGGCAAGCTCGGCTACGCCCAGGTCGAAGGTTTCGGCGGCGTCTATGATGATCCCCAGGCATTCCGCGCCGAGCTCGACAGGAACGGGCTTGCCATGCCGACTGGGCATTTCTCGATCGACGCGCTCGAGAACGATTTTGACGGCGTGCGCAGAACCGCCGACGCACTCGGTATCACGCTGCTCATCTGTCCTTTCCTGATGCCCGACCAGCGGCCATCCGACGTGGCCGGCTGGCGTGGTTTCGGCGAACGCCTGGCCAAGGTCGGTGATGCCGCGAAAAAGGCCGGCTACGGCTTTGCCTGGCACAATCATGATTTCGAGTTCAAGAAACTTGCCGACGGATCGGTGCCGCAGGACCACATCCTGTCATCCGCGCCCGATGTCAGCTGGGAGATGGACGTTGCCTGGGTGGTGCGCGGCGGCGATGATCCGCTGCCGTGGATCGAGAAACACGGCAAGCGCATCAGCGCCGTCCACGTCAAGGACATGGCCAAGCCCGGCGAGGGGCTGGATGAGGATGGCTGGTCGGATGTCGGCCATGGCACCATCGACTGGGCCGCCCTGATCAAGGTGTTGCGTGCCAGGAGTGCTGCCCAATACTACGTCATGGAACAGGACAACCCCAACGACATCGAGCGTTTCGCCCGCCGCTCCATCGCAGCCGCCAAAACCTATTAGGAGCAACCAGCATGGCAAAGAAACTTGGCATCGGCGTGATCGGCTGCGGCAACATCTCGAAGGCGTATTTTTCGCTGGCGCCGCTGTTCCGCGGCATTGAAATGCGTGCCTGCGCCGACATCAACATGGAGGCGGCCAAGGCTCGGGCGAAGGAGTTCAAGCTGCGCGCCGACACCGTCGAAGACCTGCTCAAGGCCGACGACATCGACATCATCGTCAACCTGACCATCCCGGCGGTGCACTATGAGGTGTCAAAGCAGATCCTCGACGCCGGCAAGCACGTCTATTCGGAAAAGCCGTTCGTGCTGTCGGTCAAGGAAGGGCTCGACCTTAAGAAGCGGGCGGAGAAAAAGGGTCTGCGCATCGGCTCGGCGCCAGACACTTTCCTCGGCGGCGCGCACCAGCTGGTACGCAACCTGATCGACACCGGCAAGCTTGGCAAGGTCACGAGTGGCACGTGCCATGTCATGGGCCACGGCATGGAGCACTGGCACCCCAATCCGGATTTCTTCTTCCAGCCAGGCGCGGGGCCGGTGCTCGACATCGGACCATATTACATCACCAATCTGATCCAGCTGATCGGGCCGGTGAAGCAGGTCGCGGCCTTCGCGACGACGCCGGCCAAGGAGCGCACGATCAGTTCAAAGCCGCGCGCGGGTGAAAAGATACCGGTCAACACGCCGACAACCATCCACGGGCTGCTGGAGTTCGAGAACGGCGCCGTTATCACGCTCAACACCAGCTGGGACGTCTGGGCCCACGGCCACGCGCCGATGGAGCTTTATGGCGAGGCGGGTACGGTGTTTGTGCCGGACCCGAACTTCTTCGGTGGTGACGTTCGCTTCACCGTCGCGGCCAAGCCGGTCAAGAAGCTGCCGAACTGGCCGCATCCGTTCGGCGTGCCCAACGAGATGCATTCGCAAGGCATGATGGCCAACTACCGCACGTCAGGCCTTGCCGATATGGCGGTGGCGATCGCGGAAGGTCGGCCGCACCGCTGTTCGATGGAGCTGGCGCTGCACGCCGTCGACGTGATGACCAGCCTGCTGCGTTCCGGCGAAACCGGCAAGTTCGTCGCCATGCAGACCACCTGCGAACGGCCGGCCGCACTTGGCGTCAAGGAAGCCAAGGCGCTTTTGGCGAAGAAGAAATAGGGCAGCACACCTCAACCCTCTCCCCGTTTCGACGGAGAGAGGGTAAGGGTGGGGGGCAGAGCCAACTCGCCGCGTTGTGACGAATGCAGCCGACCGGCTCGTTTCCATTCGAGGATTTTCCGATGCCCTACACGCCCGCCGAAAATCGTTACGAGAAAATGGTCTACAACCGCTGTGGCCGCTCCGGCCTGAAGCTGCCGGCGATCTCGCTGGGCCTGTGGCACAATTTCGGCAACGACACGCCGCACAAGACCAAGCAGGCGATCGCGCGCAAGGCCTTCGACCTCGGCATCACGCATTTCGACCTCGCCAACAATTACGGTCCGCCGCCCGGTTCTGCCGAAACCGCCTTCGGTGAGATCCTGCGCACCGACTTCGCTGCCTACCGCGACGAACTGATCATCTCGACCAAGGCCGGTTACCAGATGTGGGCCGGGCCCTACGGCGAATGGGGTGGGCGCAAATACATTCTGGCCAGCCTCGACCAGAGCCTCAAGCGGATGGGGCTCGACTATGTCGATATCTTCTATTCGCACCGTTTCGATCCCGACACGCCGCTGGAAGAAACGATGGGTGCGCTCGACCATGCCGTGCGCTCGGGCAAGGCGCTCTATGCCGGCATCTCGTCCTACAATTCGCAGCGCACGCGCGAGGCGGCCGATATCTTGAAGCAGCTTGGCACGCCTTGCGTCATCCACCAGCCGAGCTATTCGATGCTGAACCGCTGGGTGGAGGAAGACGGCTTGCTCGACACGCTCGAAGGGCTCGGCGTCGGCTCCATCGTGTTCTCGCCGCTGGCGCAAGGCATGCTGACGGACAAGTATCTCGGCGGCATTCCGGACGGCAGCCGTGCGTCGCAGGGCAAGTCGCTGAAGACAGCCTTCATCAACGACAAGACCATCGCCAACATCAAGGCGCTCGACGCCATCGCCGGCAGGCGCGGACAGACGCTGGCGCAGATGGCGCTGGCCTGGGTGCTGCGCAAGGGGAGGGTGACCTCGGCACTGATCGGCGCCAGCCGGCCGGAGCAGGTCGAGGACTGCGTCGGCGCGCTCAAGGCGCTCGACTTCAGCGATGCCGAACTCGCCGAGATCGACACATACGCGCGCGAATCCGACATCAATCTGTGGGCGGCTTCTGCCGAGCGCAAAGGCCCGCCGAGGAAATAGGTCCGCTCGATAAGCCGGCAAAGCGAAAAACGGCGGGCAACCTGCCTGTTGCCCCGCTCCGATCGATGTTCTCGGCGGCCTTGCGGGCAGAATGCTGGAAACAGTAGCAAAAATGCCTGTTCGTCGCTATCTGGATGGGACATGGATCGTTTGTGCGCGGCGCAAGCGACGCAAGGCGAGTTGGAAACAGGATCATGGCGGCAAGGGATGTGCTGACGAAAAACCAGCTGTGCGTGCTCGAGAAACTCGAGACCGCCAGCGGACCGCTCAGTGCCTACACCTTGCTCGACCAATTGCGCGAGCGCGGTTTTCGCGCACCGCTCCAGGTCTATCGCGCGCTCGACACGCTGGTGAAGTCAGGTTTCGTGCATCGGCTTGAAAGCATCAATTCCTTCGTCGCCTGCGCCGAGCCGCATGACCACAGCCATTCGATGACTGCCTTCGCCATTTGCGACACATGCGGGCAGGTCACCGAAATGTCAGACCACGATGTCGGCCACAGCTTGGACGAATGGGTGCGCTCCACCGGCTTCGCCGCCAAGAAGGCGGTGATCGAGTTTCGCGGGACATGTGCCAAGTGTTTGGCTGAGGCGGCTTGAGGTGAGTTGAGATTCAGATGATGCCGGCCTGCAAATGGCGGCTTCCTGCCGCTTCCGGTGCTCACGTACGAAAAGTACGCTCCGCTCCGGTTCTCGGAATCCACCATTTTCGGCTCGGCCTGATCTGAATCTCAACACAACTTGCGTTGGTGCTAATGCGCCTCGTCCCAGTTGTTGGCGGCTCGCGCGTCGACATGCAGCGGCACCGACATTGAGACCGCCGGCATCGCCGCGTTTTCCATGACATGACGCACGACCGGGATCGTCGCCTCGACTTCCGCCTCGACGGTCTCGAAGATCAGTTCGTCATGCACCTGCAGCAGCATGCGTGCCGAAAGGCCTGCTTTTTCCAGCGCCTCCTCCATGCGGATCATGGCACGGCGGATGATGTCGGCGGCGGTGCCTTGCAGGCGGGCATTGATCGAGGCGCGTTCGTTGAAGGCGCGGAGCGAGGGGTTGGACGATCTTATGTCGGGGTAATGGATGCGGCGGCCGAAGATCGTTTCGACAAAGCCGTGCTCGCGGGCATAGGCCTTGGTCTCCTCGATGTAATCGCGGATGCCGGGGAAGCGCTCGAAATATTTCTTGATGTAGTTGCCGGCTTCCTCGCGCGGGATCGACAGCTGGTTGGCGAGACCGAAGGCCGAAATGCCGTAGATGATGCCGAAATTGATCGCCTTGGCGCGGCGGCGAACCTCCGAGGGCATGCCTTCGACCGGCACGTTGAACATCTCCGACGCGGTGATGGCGTGGATGTCGGCGCCGTCGGCGAAAGCCTGCCGCAGTTGCGGGATCTCGGCGACATGGGCGAGCACCCGCAATTCGATCTGGCTGTAGTCGGCCGAGACCAGCCGATGGCTCTTGTCGGTGATGAAGGCGGTCCTGATCTTGCGGCCCTCGGCGGTGCGCACCGGGATGTTCTGCAGGTTCGGATCGGAGGATGACAGGCGTCCCGTCGTCGTAGCGGCCAACGCGTAGGAGGTGTGGACGCGCTTGGTGTCGGGGTGGATGAAGCCGGGCAGCGCATCGGTATAGGTCGATTTCAGCTTGGTCAGCTGGCGCCAGTCGACGATCTTGCGCGGCAGTTCGTGACCTTCGGCAGCGAGATCTTCGAGAAGCTGCGCCGAGGTCGACCACTGGCCGGTCTTGGTCTTCGAACCGCCGGGCAGGCCCATGCGCCCGAACAGGATGTCGCCGAGCTGCTTTGGCGAACCGATGTTGATGCGTTCGCCGATGAGCTGGTAGATTTCCTCTTCGAGGCGAGCGGCGCCCTGCGCCAATTCGCCGGAGAGCCGCGAGAGGATCTGCCTGTCGACCGAGATGCCGCGCTGTTCCATGCGCGCCAGCACCGGCACCAGCGGCCGCTCCAGCCGCTCATAGACCGACACCAGGCCCTTGGCGGCAAGCCGCGGTTTCAGCACCAGCCAGAGCCGCAGCGTCACATCGGCGTCTTCGGCGGCATGAGCCGTCGCCTTGTCGATGTCGACCTGATCGAAACCGACCGAGCTTTTGCCCGAGCCGGTCACGTCCTTGAGCTGAAGAGGAGTATGACCGAGCCACTTTTCGGCAAGCGCATCCATGCCGTGACCATGGGGCGTACCGGCATCGAGCACGTAGGAGATCAGCATGGTGTCGTCGAACGGTGCGACATCGATGCCGTAGCGGCTCATGATGACAAGATCGTATTTCAGGTTCTGCGCGATCTTGAGAACCGATCTGTCTTCGAGCAGCGGTTTCAGCACCGCCAGCGCCTCGCGCAGCGGAATCTGGTTTTCGAGCGCGCCACCACCGAGCAGGTCGCCATTGCCGCTCATGTGGGCGAAGGGAATGTAGGCGGCGCGTCCGGGAGCCGTGGCGATGGCCATGCCGATCAGTTCCGCCTGCATCGGATCGGCGGATGTCGCCCTGACGTCGAAGGCGGCGATGCCAGCCTCCCGTGCCTCGGCGACCCAGGCTTTCAGGGTCGAGATATCGCGGATGCAGTGATAGGCCGAAATGTCGATCTTGCCGGTGGCCGCGCGCTCCAGCCTTAGTGCCGCGAGCAGGGAGGGGGTATCGCCTTGTTTTGACGTCTCCGCCGTCCCGCCGGCTTCGTCCGGTTCAGTGCCAGGCGCGTTTCGGGCAACCGGCGGCAAACCGGCGCCAACGTCCGGGCCATGGGCATGATCGGCGCGTTCGACGGTGACCGCGACGGCCTGGACGTCGCCGGCCTCGGTGCTGGTCGCTTCCGCGACACGGCGGGTCAGCGAGGTGAATTCCATGGTCTTGAGG
>NZ_RZRW01000292.1:0-7273 GCF_003998745.1 Mesorhizobium sp. M7A.F.Ca.US.014.04.1.1
GCTGACCGCGGCCGACGAACGCCGGCTGGAGGTCGAGGCGCGCATCCAGGAAACGCTGAACACACCGCCGCATGTGGTTATTCGCCATACCGGTCTGGAGGCTGACAGCCCGATGCCTGAGATGCCCGAGATCGAGCGTCAGCTGGACCGGCTGAAGATCGAGCGCGAACGGCTGGGCGCCGTCAATCTGCGCGCAGAGGAAGAGCAGAAGGAGCTTTCCGACCGGCTGGAGGCGATCGTGTCGGAGCGCGAGGACATCATCGAGGCGATCCGCAAGCTCAGGCAGGCGATCCAGAGCCTCAACCGCGAAGGCCGCGAGCGGCTGCTTGCCGCCTTCGATGTCGTCAACGGCCATTTCCAGCGGCTGTTCTCGCATCTGTTCGGCGGCGGCACGGCGGAATTGCAGCTGATCGAATCCGACGATCCGCTCGAGGCCGGCCTCGAAATCCTGGCCCGCCCGCCCGGCAAGAAGCCGCAGACCATGACGCTGCTGTCGGGCGGCGAGCAGGCGTTGACGGCGATGTCGCTGATCTTCGCGGTGTTCCTGACCAATCCGGCGCCGATCTGCGTGCTCGACGAAGTCGACGCCCCGCTCGACGACCACAATGTCGAGCGCTTCTGCAACCTGATGGACGAAATGGCCGCCACCACCGAGACGCGCTTCGTCATCATCACCCACAATCCCATCACCATGGCGCGCATGAACCGGCTGTTCGGCGTCACCATGGCCGAACAGGGCGTCAGCCAATTGGTGTCGGTCGACCTGCAGGCGGCCGAGGCCATGCGCGAGGCAAGCTGACCCAGGTCAGCGCTGGCTGGAATGGGCCGCACCGGAGCAATTTCAGGAAAAGGGTGCAAGCGGTTCTCGCTCGGCAAAAAATGTCAGGGCCGCGGACTGTGCCTGTGCGAATGATGTTTGGCCGGGGACCAGACGAAATAGAGCGAGCCCAGTTTCAGCACAGGCACCCTGTGATCCCGCTCGCGATCACGCAGTTCCCGGTAGGTCTTCACCTTCAGTGTGCCCCCCGGCAATCTGATTCGCAAAGCCATGATGCATAGAGCTTACGTGCTTTCTCCAGACGATGGAAGATTCATTTCAAGTTCCTCATCAGTATTCGAGCTCCTGGAGGGGCGATCAGGAATTGTACTGGGCCACCAGATGACGAAATATTTGCCAAACTGCCAGACCGGGACTTCGCCCTTGTACTCTCGCCGCCGCAACTCATAACGTTGCTTGACCTTCAATACACCGCCCGGAAGCCTGATCTTGATCGTCATCGTCCCTCAATACTGATGGCGCACTTCCTGGGTGCCGCGCCCAAAATATCTGTCCGGCCAAGTTAGAAAAATCGCTCACTCTCGGATCGGATCGTTGCAATCCGATTTCGCTGAGTCAATGGAGCCGAGGGCGAACTCCTGTGGCTATCGGCGCCGTGCAGATAAGGCTTGAGAGCGGGCTCAACCTCTGCGCCGCAAGATCCAGTTCACACAGATCACGGCCACGAGGCCACATGCGATGCCGGCGCAATCGGCAAACCAGTCGAACACATCCAGATCGCGCCGTATCAGCGCCGTGCCCTGCAGGACCTCGATCGCCGCTCCAATCATGGCCAGGAAGACGATTAGTCTTGCTTTTCGATCGGGCCAGCCGAGCCCTCCAAGGAAAGTCATGACGGCAAAGGCGCTGGCGTGGTTCAGCTTGTCGGAACGGAAACCGATATCGATCCCGTACTCTTCAAGTCGGGGTATAGGCAGCAGTGCAAGGGCAAGAACAGCGGCAAGCGTGGCGAAAAAGGCGATCCGTTCGACGGCTGGATAAAATCTCATTCTGTTCCAATCTTTGCCTAGCCGCCGGGAAAGTCGAATCCGGCTCGGTATTGGCAGTTCAGGCTGAAACTCGGATCGACGGCGTTGTTCTTCTAAAGCCGCAATTTTTGCTTGAGCTTTTTCAGCCAGGTCTGTTCCGCCTCATCCTGATTTTGATGCGCCGGGACGTAGCGCGGCCGTATCTTTTTTCCTTTGATGTAGAATGGCTTTTCGACTTCTCCAACCAGATTGACGAAAAGCCGGGATTTGTTGGTGGGTTGGCGGACTGTGACGCCGTGGACCGATTCAATCGAGTTGATGAACAATACAAGAATGTTCTTGTCGTATTGAACTGTTTCGACGCATTCCAAATGGGTGTCGTCGACATAGGCATCATTGAAGAGTGTCGCTTTGGCTTTCAGCGTGGCGTATTTGGACTGGAAACGACTAATTGTCAGGTCCCCGCCAACGGCATCATAATCTTCCGGCCTCATATAAAACAGGCCAGAAAATAGCTTGTCGCCATTGTCGATGTGGCTTGTCCGCACCGAGCCGGCATTGGTCACCGGCGTGTTCCCGCTGAGCATCGCATCCATCAGTATGTCGCGTGTTGCATAGGTGTCACTAAACCTGATGCCCGCTTTCATATTCTTGAGGCGTTCATAATTGGGGTAATAATCAGGGTAAAGCTTGTGAATATCGTCATAGAACAGGTCGGCGACCTCGCCGAAAAATGCTTGCGATACATGGTAGGCGATAAAATCGCGCCATATTTGCGGCACGGCTTCGTTCGACCGAACGCGGTGGGCCTCATAATCCCACCTGGTGTTGTTGCGGCGTGTATCGATTTCGAGCGTTTCCGGAGCGGGAAACGTGCCGGCCAATTCCTGGTAGAGATCGAGGGGAAGGGCGTCAGGCAGGATGATGTGTGGAAACGGCTCCGATCGAACGTCGGCCTTGGTGGCTCGTTGAAGGACTGAAAGCGGCTTTGACATCGATGGTGTCCCAGATCGAGTTTGTCCGAATTTGGACAGCGAGGATCGTGTTCAACCTGTTCGGGTTACCGCCTTTCAACGGATCCCTTTCTGCGTCTCGTTCAAAGATTGGAGCGTTGAAAAGGGCTCCGCATGGGCTTTTACCATTTCGCTCATTAGAATATCCGCGCCAGTCATGAGGGGGACCAGGGTTTCCGCAAATGTGTATGTTTTGATGCCGTAAAGCCACTTCAGGTAAAGAAGGGCAGCTGACGTGCCGGAGACGCAGCCAACGATGTTCATTCGGGATACGACAAGCTCTATCGGATATATGTGTGGCAGGTTAGCTTCCATGATCCTGGTGTTGGCGTCGGCCGTCACATTGCCAACTGCATCCAGCAATTCGGGGAAGAAGGGCTTGCTTATTCTGGGATGTTCCTTCCAGACGACGTCGTATCCCCTCTCGACGATCTGCTCCGCAATTCGTCTATAGATCGCCGCCTCTTGCGCGTACGACATTATGCGGTTTCGCGACAATGCCTGGCCGAGCAGCAGGATCCGTGGGTTGGCTGACGCACGGCAATGTTCATCGCCGCCGGAAAGCGCATCCCTGCAGGCTTCACCTATTACGTCGCGCATCAGCGAAGCGCCGACCTGAAATCTTGGTACGTTCTCCAGTGCATCGTGAATGGGGATTTCGTGAAGCAAAGAATAAAACTTCGTCACCCGTCTCAGATGGTGTCTTTCTATCCTGTCGGCCGCTTTCCTCAATCGGAACGCCGGTGAAATTGTAGAGAGTCCTGCAATCAAGACCGCGGTGATGCGTCGTCGAAACCTTGTGCCCGGCGGCCGTGACATGGTTGCCATCTCGAATGGAAGGTATGACGTCAAGCCATCCTCATACAAAACGATCTTGGCTTCAGGGTATGAATCCAGCAGTATTTTTTCCGACGGCCGGTTAACGAAGCAGGCCCAGATTTCAGCTACGGAACTCGCGTCGAGACCAATTGTGTCTCGGATCAGACGATGGATCCGGAAAATTTGCAGTTGCCCATATTTACGCTCGGACGTCAGAAGGTCGTACGCCCATATGATCCGTCTCCAGGTCCATACTTTAGACGCAAGTTCAGCAAGACCGGTCTTGAAATGCTCGGAAACGCCGGCCGTTTCATAAAGCAGGAGATAGTCCTCATGCTCCTGATCCGCCGGGGAGCTTCCATCCATTGTTGATTGGCGAAGTGAGGCAACCAGGCTGAGCAATTGCCAGCTGCCAAAGACGCAGCATATTCGAGCTGGCAATTTAAGATCTCCAGATCGGATGGAAATAACGCTGCATGTTCCGCGATCTCAACCGCAAAATTGCTTCATATCCGACAGGCCGTGTGGCTCGGGGCGTCCCACCCGCTTCGTAATACTGCCTATCGCGTCGGTAGGAAATATCTTTCAGACGGCGGGTCTAACGTCCAAGACAGGCTAGAGTTCCGCACAATAGGCAGGCGAATTCACTTCAACTGAGCGGCAGAGACCTGTCGAGATCCGGCAATAGCACCCGGTGCGGCAGACCGCTCATGCGGTCGTCTTGCTGCTTCGGGTCCCTCTCGGCACCAAGAGCACGAATTCTCCCGGTTCTCGGGAAGGTCGTTGCCCGGGAAAGCGGGTTTCGCTTCCCCCAGTCAAAAGTAAGCTCCAGCCATGAACCGGAGCTAGATGATGACAGAGGCAGAAACCAGAATGTTTCACACACTTGATGTGCCAGCCGGTCCGGTGTGGCGGCCTGCAATCCCGGCCGACCTGACAAGGCAGGGCATGTGTGGGCGCATCTGCGCATCATGCCCGATACAAAGCCCGCACTGCCCCTCGAACGCCCTTGAGGCCGACGCTTCGGCGCAACGTCCCCGGTGAGCAGGCCAGAGCAATTCTAGGAAAAGTGTGAAGCGGTTTTCCGGCCAAAATTGCCTCAAAACAAAGAGTTAGAGCAGCTCGCCGTTTCCGTGAAACGGTGAACTGCTCTGAGGGCGGCGCCGGAAAATGCGCCGCCCTGTCGGAGGGGTCGTCCGCGATCAGGCGGCGAGCCAGGCCCGTGTGAAATCCTGCTCATAGGCCTGGTGCATCTGGTAGCCCATCAAGGAAGGTTTCATATGGCAGAACAGCTTTCGCCAGTAAGGCTGAACGATGATGCCGGAATCCTGCAGCATGACCTGGAGTTCCTTCATTACCACACGGCGCTGCTCCGGATCGGCGATGGAATTGGCCTTGTGGACCTTGGCATCGAAGTCTGGATCGGCGAACCCCGTCTCGTTCCATGCCGAACCGGTCTGATAGGCAAGCGCATAGGTCTGGATGCCGAGCGGTCGGGCGTTCCAATTGGTCGTCGCGAAGGGATACTTCGTCCAGTGGTTCCAGAACGCCGATTCCGGGATGACGGTGCGTTTCACCTTGAAGCCGGCGTCGCGCATCTGCTGGGCGACGGCATCGGAGCTTTCCTTGCGGTAGTCGGCTTCGACCGAGATCAGATCGAACTCGAAATCGAGCTGGCCGGCTTCCTCGAGCAATGCCCTGGCCCGGGCCGGATCACGTTTGATCGGCGGCAGGTCGGCGTGTTCGGGATGCATCGGTCCGACATGATCGTTCTGCGCGACGATGCCCATGCCGTCGGCGCCCAGTTGCAGCACCGCTTCGTTGTCGACCGCAAGCTGTATGGCGTTGCGCACGCGCTTGTCGTCATAGGGTTTGGCGTTGACGTTGCAGCGCGAGACCAGGGTGGCGGCAGTGACGATCTCGCTTTTCTTCAGGCCCAGCCTGTCGAGCATGGCGACGTCATAGGACTGCGTCTGGCCGTTCAGGTCGATCTCACCGGATTCGAAAGCGGAGACGGTGGCGGCCGAGTCGGTGCCGTAGTCGGTCCAGTCGATGCCGTCGAGGAACACCTCGCCGCCCCACCACGACCCGTCCGGCCGCTTGCGCACCGAGGCAGCAACGCCGACATCGAGTTTTTTAAGCTCGAATGGACCCGTGGAAACGGGGTTGGCCGACAGTGGCGCTGCCTTCGGATTGAACGTGCGGTGGACGATCAATGCCGGGTAGTCGGTCATCGCAGGGATAATGGTGATGTCGGGCTGCGACAGTTTCAGGACCAGGGTGTGGTCGTCGCGAACCTCGATGGCACCAGTGCGCGCCACCTTGGTGTCGGGATCGATCAGGGCGGTCATGCGCCCCGCCATCGAGTTGCCGGCGGCATCCTTCTCACACCAGCGCGTGATGTTGAAGGCGACATCCGTGGCGGTGAAATCGTCGCCGTTCGACCACTTCACCCCTGGGCGCACCTTGAGCACATATTCCGTGGCGTCCGCATTGATCTCCCAGCTCTGCAGCAGCACCGGCTCGAAGGTGAAATCCGGCTTCCAGCGCACCAGCGGTTCGAGAAACTGCATGGCGATGTTGCCCATCTGCGAAACCTTGAACTTGCGCGGGTCTTCCAGCTCCATCACCTGCATGGCAACACGCAGCACGCCGCCCTTTCTGGGTTGGGCGGCTTCCTCGGCCCGCGCCGGAACCGGTTGACCGATGAGCCCATAGGCAATCGCCGTGCTGGCGCCGAAGGCGCTGGCCAACGCCAGGAACTCGCGGCGGCCAAGCGCGCCGCTCTTCGCGCCTTTCGCAAATGTGCCGATCGCCGGATGAAGAGGTCTGGATGTCATATCGGTTCTCCCATTGTTGATTTTACGCCCAAATTCGGTGGAATGCCCTTGCCGCGTCGTTGCTGGGCGCTGTTTTCTACAAGACGCAGCGGATGGCGGCGGGGCCGCGACGGCGAGGGGAAGGCAAGATGAATCTTCTGACGGCGATGCGGGTGTTCGATCGGGTCTGCCTGCTGGGCAGCCTGTCGGCGGCGGCGCGCGATCTCAACATGTCGACGACGGCCGTCAGCCGCACCATCAAGGAACTGGAAGACGACCTCGGCGTCCGGCTCATCAATCGCACCACAAGGCGCCTCAGCCTCACAGAGGCGGGCCGCGACTATGCTCCGCGTGCCCGCATCCTGCTCGACGACATTTCCGAACTGCAGGATTCGACGCGCGGCCTTCACAAGGAGACGCGCGGCCTGATCCGGGTTTCCTGCTCCAATGTTCTGGGCCACACGCGCATAACCAAGCTGGTGCCGAAATTCCTCGAAGAGAACCCGCTCACCACGATCGAGTTCGACCTCACCGCGCGTTATGTCGTCGGCATTGTCGAGGAAGGCTACGATGTCGCCATCCGCTTCGGCGGTCAGGCCGATTCCGCCTTGATTGCCCGCCGGCTTGGGGAAGTTCGCAACTATGTCTGCGCCACGCCCGATTATTGGGACACAAACGGCCGCCCGGTCCACCCGGATGAGCTGGCAAGCCATTCCTGCGTGCTGAGCAATTTCGCCAAGCGGCTTGGCACATGGCCTTTCATCGGACCAGACGGCCCTTTCGATGCGGCTGTCGGCGGGCGCATCTCGACCAACA
>NZ_RZRW01000293.1:0-7266 GCF_003998745.1 Mesorhizobium sp. M7A.F.Ca.US.014.04.1.1
CGGCCCGGATGGCGAGACGCTGGCGACGGATGTGGCGCTGCTTGGCCGCCGCGATGCGCGCAAGCTGATCGTGCTCATCTCCGGTACGCATGGTGTCGAGGGCCCGTTCGGCTCGACTTGCCAGACCGCGTGGCTCGGCCAGAAGCACCTGCGGCGCCTGCCCGGCGACACAGCCATCCTTGCCATTCACCTCATCAATCCCTGGGGTACGGCTTGGTCGCGGCGCGTCAACGAGGACAATGTCGACCTCAACCGCAACTTCATCGACTGGTCTTCAAGTGCTCCCGTCAACAACGGTTATGCCGGCCTGCACGACGCCATGGCGTATCGCGAGTGGGAGGGACCGGACCGCATAGCGGCCGACGAGAAGCTCGCCGTGGCGCGCAAAAGGCTTGGGCATGCCGGGCTGGCGGCGATCGTCGAAGCCGGCCAGTATGAGTTCGCCGACGGCATGTTCTACGGCGGTGGCGGCCCGGTCTGGTCGAACCGCACCTTGAACGAAATTCTGAAGACCTTTGCCGGCGCGGCGCGCCAGGCCATCGTCTTCGACCTGCATACCGGCGCCGGGCCTTACGGTTATCCGGCTCTGCTTTCTGTGGCGAGTTCCGAGCATGACGGCCTTGCCTGGGGCAAATCCATCTTCGGGCCGGCGCTGGCGACAGTCCTGACAGGCCAGGGCGCCAAGACCGATACCGGCATCACGGCAACGGCGACCGGCTATGTCTCCGATGCCGTCCGCAAGGCAATGCCGAACGCGCGCGTGCTGCCGCTTGTCGTTGAATGCGGCACGTTGGACGGGCCGGCTGTCATGGAAGCGGTCCAGGCCGACAACTGGCTGCATCTGTTCGGCAAGCTCGATTCGCCGTTGGGCAAGCGGATCCGCGACACTCTGCGTTGCGCCTTCATCCCGGATGACCCAGACTGGCAACGCACCTGCCTGTCCAGCAGCCTGCGCTATTTCGATCGTGCGCTGGCGGACCTGCGAACCGTCGAGATAACCCAGGACACCAGCAGCGAACAGACGCCGCCAACCCTTCCTGCCGTCGCGGCCGATCCGGCGCCCGCTGACAAGGCAAAGATCACCACGCCGGCCGTGCAGATCGACGAGCTTCACAAGAGCTTCGGCTCGCTTTTGGTGTTGAAGGGCGTCAATCTCACCGCCCATGCCGGTGAGGTCATTTCCATGATCGGCTCGTCGGGCTCGGGCAAGAGCACGTTCCTGCGTTGCATCAATCTTCTGGAGCAGCCGGATGGCGGCAAGGTCGCCATCGATGGCGAGGTGATCAAGATGAAGCCGCTGTCGAGCGGCCGTCTTGGGCCAGCCGATATGGCGCAGGTCGAACGCATCCGCGCCCGCGTCGGCATGGTGTTCCAGAACTTCAATCTGTGGCCGCACATGACTGTGGCGGAGAACATCATCGAAGCGCCCCGGCACGTCTTGAAGGAGCCCCGCGAGAAGGCCATCCAACATGCGCACGCTTTGTTGAAGAAGGTCGGGCTCGCCGACAAGCACGCTCATTATCCGGGCCAGTTATCAGGCGGCCAGCAGCAACGCGCCGCGATCGCCCGAACGCTCGCGATGCGTCCCAAAGTCATCCTCTTCGACGAACCGACATCGGCGCTCGATCCCGAGTTGGTCGGCGAGGTGCTGCGCGTGATCCGTCAACTGGCGGAGGAAGGCAACACCATGATCCTCGTAACGCACGAGATGCAGTTCGCGCGCGAGGTCTCCCACAAGGTTCTGTTTCTCCACCAGGGAAAGGTGGAGGAAGAGGGTGCGCCCGCGGAGCTGTTCGGCAGCCCGCGCTCGGAGCGTCTGCGCCAATTCCTGGCTCGGACACTGTGAGGGAAGCATTCTCGAAGCGTCCGGTTCGCACCGGACAACGGCAATGAAGACCAACAACAAGGGGAACTGATATGAAACTGAAAGTCTTGACGCTGCTCGCATGTCTCGCGGGAAGCATGGGAAGCGCATTGGCGGCCGAAGGCGAGTTGTCCATCGGAACGGAAGGCGCCTACCCGCCATGGAGCATGTCCGACGCCAATGGCAACGTCACCGGTTTCGACGCCGATGTCGGCGCGTTGCTGTGCACCAAACTCGCGGTGACCTGCCATTTTGTCGTGCAGGCGTTCGACGGGTTGATCCCGGCGCTGAAGGCCAAGCGCTTCGACGTCATCATCTCGGGCATGTCGATCACCGCCGATCGCAAGAAGGAGATCAATTTCAGCGTCGGCTATGCCGAACTGGCCAACATGTTCGTCGCGGCCAAGGGGTCTGATCTGGCCGCGATCACCGACGTCGACACGCTGCTGAAGTCGCTCGACGGCAAGAAGGTCGGCGTGCAGGCTGGCACGACCCACGCGCATTTCCTCGAGAAGCGTGCACCGAATGCCGACCTGAAAACCTACGACACGCTTGACCAGATGCAGATCGACCTGGCGAGCGGCCGTATCGACACGGCTTTCGCCGATCAATCCGCCTTGCAGGATTTTCTGGACAAGCCTGACGGCAAGAACTTCCAACTGGTCGGTGTTGAGATCAAGAGCACATACGACCCGACGCTTGGCGAAGGCATCGGCGTCGGCATCGCGCAGGACAACACCGAACTCAAGGTCAAGATCGACAAGGCGCTTTGCGAGCTGATCGCGGACGGCTCGGTCGGCAAGGCAAGCGAGAAATGGTTCAAGACGGACATTTCCCGGCCCTGCAAATAACGCCTTGGAACCCTCGCATGCGCCCGGAGCTCCGGGCGCATGCACTTCATTGGCACGACAAGACTAGGGCAACTCAGATGGAATTCGGTCTCTGGCAGGTTTGGGAAGCGGGTTGGGTGACCGCCATCCTGCGTGGCGCGTCGATAACGATCCTGGTGGGTCTCGTCAGCATGGCGGCCGGGCTGGTGATCGGCATTGTCTGCGGCTTGATCAAATGGGCCCGGATATTTCCGCTCTCGCTGCTCGTTGATGCCTATACCTCGCTGGTGCGCGGCGTGCCCGAGCTGCTCATCATCTACCTCCTGTTTTTCAGTTCGGTTGAATTCGTGACCAAGGTCGTGACCGCTTTCGGCTATGCCGGGGTCGCGGAGAGCGGCTATGCGTTCGTCATCGCGGTCATCGCCATCGGCGCGATCTCCGGCGCCTATTCGACCGAGGTCGTGCGCGGGGCCCTGGGCGCGATCCCCAATGGGCATATCGAGGCCGCGCGCGCGCTCGGGCTATCGGGCGGCCGGATCTTTCGCCGCATCATCGCGCCGCAGATGCTGCGCATCGCGGTTCCCGGAATCAACAACGTCTGGCAGACCACGATCAAGGACACGGCCCTGGTCTCGGTGGTCGGCCTTCAGGAGCTGATGCGCATTTCTTTCATTGGCGCCAATTCCACCCGCCACCCGTTCATCTTCTACCTGATCGCGGCTGTGGTTTATCTGGCCATTACGCTCGTCAGCCAGGCCGGGTTCGACGGCATCGAACGCCTGCTCAGGGTGAGGACGAGAAAGTAGTTATGATGGATCTCATCCAGCTAGCGGTTCCCGTCCTGCTCAAGGGCCTGTGGGTCACAGCGGCACTAACGTTCGTCTCGGTGCTGATCGGCTTCAATCTGGGCCTCGGTTTGGCGCTGATGCGACTGTCGTCGAACCGCTTCCTGTCAGGCTTTGCCAAATATTATTCCAATGTCTTTCGCGGGACGCCACTGCTGGTGCAGATTTTCCTGTTCTATTACGGGCTTGGCCAACTTTCCTCGATCAAGGACAACGCAGCTTTGTGGTGGTTGATCAGCGACGGCGCGCGCTGCGCCGTGCTGGCGCTTGCGCTGAACACGGCTGCCTACACGTCGGAGATCCTGCGCGGCGGATTGATGTCGGTTCCGGTTGGCCTCGTCGAAGCGGCGCAGGCATGCGGCATGTCGCGCATGCTGCGGTTCCGGCGCATCGAGTTTCCGCTCGCCATCCGCCAGGCGCTGCCGGCCTATGGCAATGAGCTCATCCTGGTCGTCAAGGGGACCAGCCTTGCCTCGACGATCACGGTGCTCGAGATCACCGGCTACGCCAAGCGGCTGATGAGCCAGACCTTCGCAATCTTCGAGATCTTCGCCATTGCCGGCGTGCTCTACCTTGTGATCAATCTGCTGTTGATCGCCATCATCCGCGCCATAGAGCGTTTCCTCATGCGCCACGAGGCCTCCTCTGGCCGAGATCTGGCAGCGCCGCAACCAAATCGATCGACCGTGGGTTCGTGACGCCCCTGCTAAGATAGAGCGATCCGAGCGAGTAGTTTTCACGACGTCTCTGACTAAAATGCAATTTCATTGGACGCTGAATGCCCGAGATAAAATGGGTGACCGATCGTCTCGCTTTAGATCACTGCTTCCTCGAGAAACGGCTCGTTGCGATCTATGCGCTCGTAACAGAACGGCGAAAGATCGAGCGTCTGGAAAGCCCCGTGAACGATAAGTTCTGAAACGGCGCGGCCCACGGCTGGCGACTGTTGCAGCCCGTGCCCCGAGAAGCCGTTGGCAAACATGAAATTGGTCACCTGCGGGTGGAAGCCGACGATGCCGTTGTGGTCGAGCATGTTGTACTCGTAGTGGCCGGTCCAACTGGTCTGGACCTTGAGTGCGTCGAAAGACGGAATGCGGTGCCAGAGTGCCGGCCAGATGTAGTCGTCGAACTCTTCATGGTGCATTTCAAAGTCGTCGTAGCCGGCCGGTCCGTCGCCTTGCGGCGTGTTGCCGGTGAGAAAAAGCTCGCCTTCGGGACGCACGAATGTTCCGGAAAGGTCGATGACATTGGGCATCCGGCCGGGGATCGGGTTGGCGCTGGCGAAGACGAAGCTGTAGCGCTTGTAGGGCGCGACCGGGATCGACAGGCCGGCCATGGCGGCCACCTGCTGAGCGCGCGGGCCCGCGGCGTTGACCAATGTTCCGCAGGCAACCGTCTGTCCGGTCGCGAGGCGCACCGAGATGACCCGCCCATCGGCGATGTCCAGCCCTGTCACGGCATTGTCAATATACTCGACGCCGCTGGCGCGGGCTGCGCGGCGGAAACCGTTCATCAGCCCCACGGAATCGAACCAGCCCTCTTCCCTGGCCCCCCAGGAACCGCCACCGAGATCCTCCACATTGAGCCAGGGGAAGCGATCCTTCAGCGGGCCCGGCTCAAGAAACACCGTGTGGGCCCCAAAACTGCGTTGCAGATCGACGCGCTCGCGGGCCGCTTTGACGCCGTCGGGTGAACAGCAGTAAAGATACCCATGCTCCTTGAAGCCGAGGTCGGGCGCCGGTTCGTCCTTGTAGAAAGGTGCCATACGCTCCTGAAATCCGCGGATGACCTCGATGCCGAACTGGCTGATCTTCACATTGATCGGATTGGAATATTGCTGCCGGATCGCACTGGTGGAGAGCGCCGTCGACGAGAATTCGTAGCTCGAGTCGCGTTCGACCACGAGGATCGAGGCGCCGCTGCCCAGCGCCTGGCTCAGCCAGTAGGCCGTGGACGAACCGATGACGGCGCCGCCGACGATGACGATGTCGTAGGCGGTGCGTGACGGCGCTTTGTACCGGGGGATCGGCATGGCTGTATCTCCGGTCTACTGAGTGAACGAAGCGACCAAGGCATCCGAGCCCCGCGCCAGCAGGCCGAGGTCGGAACCAACGGCAACCATGGTGAAGCCGTCGGCGAGGTAGCGGTCGGCATCGGTCTTTGCGGGAGCCAGGATCCCGCTGGCCTTGCCTGCCGCCGTTGCCGCCTTGCGCACCGAGGCGATCGCTTCTTGAACGTGTGCGGCCCCGGGATTGCCCATCGCACCCATATTGGTGGAAAGGTCGCCGGGTCCGACGAAGAGAACGTCGACGCCGTCCACTGCCGCAATTTCCGCGGCATTGGCGACGCCTAATTCATCCTCGATCTGTACGGCGAGAAGCTGCTGCTCACGCGCCTTGGCGTGGTAACCGGCGATGCGACCGAAGCCGTTGGCACGGTGACCGACCGAGAAGCCGCGAAATCCACCAGGCGCATATGTCATAGCCGCGACAATGGCGCGGGCCTGATCGGCCGTCCGCACATTGGGGATCATCAGGCTGCGCGCACCGATATCCAGGGCCTGCTTGATCAGATTGGGATCGTCGGAAGGCAGCCTGACGACGGCCTCGCTGTCGAAGCCGCCCATGACCTGCAACTGGGCCATGATGCTGCGCAGATGATTGGGGCTATGCTCGCCATCGATCAGCAGCCAGCCGGCGCCGGAGCCCGCGACAATTTCCGTCGTCAGGGCCGAAGCCAGCGAGCACCAGATGCCGATATGGGTCCGGCCGGCCGACACGGCAGCCTTCAGCGTGTTGAGGCGCTCTTGCATTTTGCGGTCGGTCTCCGATGAGCGAAAGGACGTTGAAATTTGTATGATGTCCTATATCATACGGCAATAATTTGCTGCAAGATGCAATACGCACCAACCTTCGTACAGGGGTTCAAGAATGAAGATCGGGTTCATCGGGCTCGGTGTGATGGGAGCACCGATGGCGCACCATCTCGTCGACGCGGGACATGAGATCTTCACGGTCCTGAACCGCTCCCCTCTGCCGAAGGACCTTAGGGCATCGGTCGTCGCCTCTCCTGGCGATGTGGCGCGGATGTCCGAGATCATCGTGACCATGCTGCCCGACACGCCAGATGTGGAGCGTGTCCTGCTTGGAGGAAACGGCGTCCTGGAGGGGCTGTCGGCCGATAAGCTGGTCATCGACATGAGCTCGATCAGCCCTATCGCCACTGCGGAATTCGCAGCGAAACTGCGGCAAGCGGGAGCCGGCTACCTCGACGCCCCGGTCTCGGGCGGTGAGGTCGGCGCCAAGGCGGCGAGCCTCACCATCATGGTCGGCGGGCCGACCGCAGAGTTCGAGCGCGCGCTGCCGATCTTTCGGACGCTGGGCAAGAACATCACCTTGATCGGCGAGCACAATGGCGCCGGCCAGACCTGCAAGATCGCAAATCAGATCATCGTCGCGCTCAACATAGAGGCCGTGGCGGAAGCGCTCGTCTTTGCCAGCAAGGCCGGTTGCGACGCGGCAAAGGTGCGCGCCGCGCTGATGGGCGGCTTTGCCTCGTCCCGCGTGCTGGAGGTGCATGGCGAGCGCATGATCGCCCGGACCTTCGCCCCGGGCTTTCGCATGCGGCTTCACCAGAAGGATCTCAACCTCGCGCTCGAAAGCGCCCGCGCGCTTGGCGTCTCGCTGCCGAACACCGCGATGGCGCAACAACTGATGAGCGCCTGCTC
>NZ_RZRW01000294.1:0-7236 GCF_003998745.1 Mesorhizobium sp. M7A.F.Ca.US.014.04.1.1
CAGCACCACGGTCGGACACTGCGCCTCGAATGCCTTCAGCACCCGAACCAGCGCCGGGGACGGCAGCGTCGCGTCGACCGACAGCGCGACCTCGCCCTCGAGCCCCTGGTGGTGGCCGTCGACGCGCGAGCGGATGCGCTGCAGCACGCCGATCATGCGCCGTGCGTCCTCCAGCATTGCCCGGCCGATCTCCGTCAATTGCGGCTCGCGCGTGCCCTCGCGCTCGAACAGTTTCAGCCCAAGCTGCGCCTCGAGATTGGCGATGCCGTAGCTGATGACGGACTGTGCCCGGTTGAGCTTGCGGCCGGCGGCCGAGAAGCTGCCGGCTTCGGCGACTGTCACAAAGATCTGAAGTTGATCGAGCGTCGGGTTGGGCTGCATCGTTATATCCAACTTATGGATGGATCGTATAGAAAATATACCAGTTTATTGAATGGATCGAAAGCCCCATATCTGGCGGGACAAATCATTCCAACCGCTGGAGAGAGCCCAAAATGTCCATTCTTCTTGTCACTTCGAGCCCGCGCGGCGCTGCCTCGCATTCGACCCGCATCGCCACCGAATTCGCCGAAAAGCTCGTCGCCGCCGATCCGTCGAACACGCTCGTCGTGCGCGACCTCGTCGCCAATCCGTTGCCGCACATCGATGCCGACTATGCGACGGGCATCTATACCCCGGCCGAAGCGCGCACCCCGCGCCAGGCTGAAGTCGTCGGCGTCTCCGATGTCGTGCTCGACGAGCTATTCGCCGCCGACACGGTGATCCTGGCCACCGGCTTCATCAACTTCAACATCTCCTCGACCCTGAAGTCATGGGTCGACCACATCTCCCGCTCCGGCAAGAGCTTTGCCTATGGCGAGAACGGCCCCAAGGGTCTGGTCACCGGCAAGAAGGTCTATATCGTGCTGGCTTCCGGCGGCATCTATTCGGAAGGTGCGGCCGTGCAGTTCGATCACGCCATTCCCTACCTGCGTGGCGTGCTCGGCTTCCTCGGCATGACCGATGTCGATGTCATCCGCATCGAAGGTGTCGGCATGGGCCCTGACGCGGTGACAGCAGCGCTCGCCAAGGCGACCGCCAAGGTCGACGCCGTCGTGGCCGCCAGCCGGGACGTCGCGGCTGCCGCATAAGGCGCTGCGGCCACCCACCCGAAATTGAAAAAGGCAGGCGCGTACGCGCCTGCCTTTTTCTTGGCGGCGCGACAAAGTTACGTGTGGAAAATGGATGTATTGCGTTGGATAAATTGCAGCGCAACGCCATTGGTTATTCTGCTGTTCTGCGTTATCGGTCGCCGATGTTCCTTTCCGTCGCTACAACGCAACGTCCGGCCACAGATCTCGGCTTCTTGCTGCACAAGCACCCCGAACGTCTGCACGAGACTGACCTATCCTTCGGCAAGGCTTGGCTGTTCTATCCGGAAGCGACCGACGAGCGTTGCGAGGCCGTACTTCTGCTAGACGTCGACCCTATAGGGCTAGTGCGAGGCAAGGGGCAGGCAGAAGGCTTGTTGGACCAGTATGTGAACGACCGCCCGTATGCGGCATCGTCCTTCCTGTCAGTGGCATTGAATAAGGCGCTGCGAACCGCGATGACCGGCATATCAAAGGAACGCCAGCAACTGGCCGACAGCGACCTGCCGCTCGAAACCGTGGTGACCCCGCTGCCGATGCGCGGCGGCGAGGCTCTCGTGCGGGGTCTGTTCGAACCCTTGGGATGGTCCGTTGACCTGACACCGATCGAAACTATTGGATCCAACACAGGCGGCCCCCGATACGGTCATCTTAGGCTGACCGGCACCGGCCGGCTAAGCAGCCTGCTCAATCACCTCTATGTCCTGATCCCGGTGATGGACGACGCCAAGCACTACTGGGTTGGCGAGGCCGAGATCGACAAGCTGCTGTCCAAAGGCGAAGGCTGGCTGGAAAACCACCCAGCCAAAGACCTAATCGTGCGCCGTTATCTGCGCAACCGGGGTGCGTTGGCCCGCATCGCCCTAGAGCGACTGGCTCCCGAGACGGCTGGTGAGGCCCTGCCTCCCGAAGCCCGGATTGCGCCCGAGGAAGCGCTCGAGGCGCCCATCCGACTGAATGACCTGCGCATGGACGCAGTGGTCCGAGCCATCCGCGCGACCGGCGCGACCAGTATTGCAGATCTGGGATGCGGCGAAGGCAAGCTTCTCTATCGGCTCGTGCGCGAACGATGGGTCCACAAGATGTTCGGACTCGACCCTGCCGTTCGTGAGCTGGAACGGGCTGCCAAGCGTCTCAAGCTGAACGAGTTCGGCGGACCGCCCGAAGGCCGTGTCACGCTGATGCATGGATCGCTGACATATCGCGACAGCCGCTGGGCAGAAGCTGATGTTGCCGTGTTGGTGGAGGTCATCGAGCATCTCGACGAAGACAGATTGCCCCTAATCGAACGTGTTGTCTTCGGCGAGACGGCGCCCAAAACCGTGATCGTGACCACGCCCAACGCCGATTATAACGCCTTGTTTCCCAATCTGGCTCCCGGCGCCTTTCGCCATCCGGATCACCGTTTCGAATGGAGCCGCGTTCGGTTTGAAGCCTGGGCGGCCCGGATCGGCAAGGCCTATGGCTACAGCGCCGCATTCAGCGACATCGGAGCCGTGCACCCAGTCCTGGGGGCGCCGACACAGATGGCGGTGTTCACCCGATGAGAGAGCCCGACAAGACCGATCTCGCCATCCCTGACTTCGCCCTGGTCGTGCTGATCGGATCGACGGGATCAGGCAAGTCGACCTTCGCCGCCAGGCACTTCCTGCCGACAGAAATCATCTCCTCGGATCGCTGCCGCGCGCTAGTCAGCGACAACGAGACTGATCAGGATGTCTCGGCAGATGCCTTCGATTTGGCGCGCGAGATTGCCAGCAAACGGCTCAAGTATCGCAAGCTGGCCGTCATCGATGCCACCAACGTGCGAGCCGCTGACCGCAAGGCCTGGATCGAACTTGCGCGCAAGTGGCACACCTTGCCGGTCGCCGTGGTCATCGATCCAGGTGTCGACGTCTGCGTCGCTCGCAACGCGTTGCGACCCGACCGGCCGTTCGGCGCCGGCGTGGTCCAGCGCATGACCACCGAAATTCGCAAGGGCCTCGGCGGGCTGCAACGCGAAGGTTTCCGCCAGGTCTGGAAGCTTACCAGCGAGGCCAGTATCGACACCGCCAGGGTCACGCGCCAGCCATTGTGGACCGACAAGCGCGACCACCACGGTCCGTTCGATATCATAGGCGACATCCACGGCTGCGCCGATGAACTTCAGGCCTTGCTCGCTCAACTCGGTTACAGCGTCGCCTGGTCCGAGGATCATGGCGAACGAATCGTCGCTGTGACACCGCCGGAAGGCCGCAAGATCGTCTTTGTCGGCGACCTCGTCGATCGCGGTCCCAACGTGCCCGACACCTTGCGCATCGCCATGAGCATGGTCGCGGCCGGAGCCGCCTACTGTGTCCAGGGCAATCACGAACGCAAGCTCAGCCGCTGGCTGGAGGGCCGCAAGGTGACGATTGCCCACGGCCTGCAACAAACCATCGATCAGCTGGACGCTCAGGATCGCGGCCTGCGAGAGGCTTTGCCGGCCTTCCTCGACAGCCTGCGCAGCCACGTCTGGCTGGATGACGGACGCCTCGCCGTCGCCCATGCCGGCCTCAAGGAAGAGATGATCGGACGTGGCTCCGGCGCTGTGCGCGAGTTCGCCCTCTATGGCGAAACCACTGGCGAAATCGACGAATTCGGCCTGCCCGTCCGTGCCGATTGGACTGCCGCCTATCGCGGCAAGACCGCCGTGGTCTACGGGCACACGCCGGTGCTGTCGGCCGAATGGGTCAACAACACGCTGTGTATCGACACCGGTTGCGTGTTCGGCGGCAAACTGACGGCCTTGCGCTGGCCGGAACGCGAACTGGTCGAGGTGCCGGCAATCCAGACTTGGTCCGAACCGGTGCGCCCACTAGGTGGATCCTCCGGTCTGGGCAGATCGGCACAGGCCGACGCCGACGGGGTGCTCGACTATGAGGATGTCTCTGGTCGACGTTGGATCGAGACCGAACTGAGGGGCCGGGTCGTTGTGGCCGAGGAGAACGCGTCGGCAGCACTTGAGGTGATGAGCCGTTTCGCATTGTCGCCGCAGTGGTTGATGTATCTGCCACCGACGATGTCGCCATCGGAGACCAGCAGCCAAAGCGGCTGGCTGGAGCGCCCCGAGGAGGCCTTCGCCCATTTCCGCGAGCGTGGCGTCACCCAAATCGTTTGCGAGGAGAAGCACATGGGTTCGCGGGCAGTCATCGCGCTGTGCCGAGACGCACAGGCGGCGCGCGACCGGTTCGGGGTCCCTGGCGACGAGACCGGCGCGATCTGGACCCGGACCGGACGCTCCTTTTTCAACGGCACTGGCATGACGGAGGGCCTGCTCGCCCGCCTCCGCGCCAGAGTCGAGGCTGTGGACCTATGGAAGGAATTGAACAGCGATTGGCTGCTGCTGGACGCCGAGATCATGCCCTGGTCGGCCAAGGCCAGCAGCCTGATTGAAAGCCAGTATGCACCAGTAGCGACGTCTGCGGCCGCAGGCCTCCAAGCCAGTCGCGAGGCGCTGGCCCGTGCGATGGCGCGTGGCATCGATGCGGCCTCGCTGGACGCTCGCCTTGAGGACCGGGCCGCGCGCGCGGCCAGATACGCTACCGCTTGGGCGCCTTACGTGTGGCCTGTCTCGGGCATCGAGGACCTGAAGGTCGCACCATTCCACCTGCTCGCCAGCGAGGGACGTGTCTGGTTCGATCATGACCACGTTTGGCACATGACACTTGCAGAGCGCCTGGCTGCCGGCGTGGTAACGCGAACACAATGGCGGGTGGTAGATCTGGCCGACGCCGGCGCTTGTGCCGAGGCTGTTGCCTGGTGGGAGACGCTGACCGGCTCGGGCGGCGAAGGCATGGTGGTGAAGCCGCGCGACTTCGTCAGCCGGAACAAGAAGGGGGTTATCCAGCCGGCGCTGAAGGTGCGCGGCCGGGAGTATCTGCGCATCATATATGGCCCTGAATACGACGCACCGGACAATCTCGTGCGCCTGCGGGAACGAGGCTTAGGTGGCAAGCGTAGTCTGGCGCTCCGGGAGTTCGCGCTCGGTCACGAGGCGCTGAAGCGGTTTGTCGCCAGGCAGCCCCTACGGCGTGTCCACGAGTGTGTTTTCGGCGTCCTGGCGCTGGAGAGCGAGCCAATAGATCCAAGGCTGTAGTCTAGACTACCCAATGAAATGCCTGAGCAACCCCGCCGAAGCGACCCCGATCAGCACGGTCGGCAGCATGGAAAACCGCGTGGCGGCTGCCAGAGTAACAGCCAGCGCCAGAAGATCCGCCGGGGACTTCGATACGAAGGCCGGTGCGATGACAGAGATCAGCACGCAGCCGGGCGCAGCTTCCATCACAGCCGTGGCACGGGCGCCCAGCGTGCGGTTGCGTAGGACGACATAGCCGCCGATCCGCGTCAGATAAGTGACGCCGGCCATCAGCACGATGGTGAGAAGGGTCACGGCATCAATCATGCATCACCTGCCATCAGCCAGGCCGCGACCAGACCCGACATGGCGCCGGCGGCGACATACCAGGCACCGGGAACGAAGAGATAGACCAGTGCTGCAACGACCAGGCTGACCAGCCAGGGCCGCGCCGCCGCCATACCCGTCCACATGCCGCGCATCAGCACCAGGAAGACAGCCGGGAACGCCATGTCAAAACCATAGGTCTCGACATGGCCAAGCATCGGACCGAGCAAGGCACCCAGCGTGGTGAAGGCCACCCAGGTGAGATACATCGCCAGCGCCGCGCCCATATAGTAGCGCGGGCTGAAGGCCGGCGTGATGCCGGCTGCAGCACGCAGTTTGGCATCGGCCAAGCCCAGCGCCCAGCTTTCATCGCACATAAGGAAAAGCGCCGGAAACACCTTGCGCCGTGGCAGGTCGCGCAGGAACGGCGCCAGTGCCGCCCCCATCAGCAGGTGACGGCTGTTGACCAGGAAGGTGATGGCGACGATGAGCACGATGTGCGGCGGCGACGTCCACAACTGGATCGCCGCGAACTCCGAACCGCCGGCGAAGTTCAGCCCTGTCATGGCAGACAGTTCGACCGTGCTCAAGCCTTTCTGCGTCGCCTGGGCGCCAAGCACCAGCGCATAGGGGATGGTGCCGAACAGCACCGGCGCGCAGGACGCCACGCCACGGCGGAATTCGGATTTCGAACCATCTGCCACCGTCTCGACTGCCTGTGAAATGCTCATGTGTCTTCATCGGCTGACCTCGCGGCCGCCGCTTCTCTGCGTTTGAAATCAACTGATGTCGGCAGCAAACATACCGAAATCGGTCCGCAATTTGGTTGCGGAGATTGTTGTATTTCGCCGAGTTCTGGCATTTTATGTTACAAATTTTCGAATAGATGGAATCTGTAGCCATGAAGCTGGATGAGATCGACAAGCGGATTCTGCGGGCGCTGCAGCGCGACGGCCGCATGGCCAACAACGATCTGGCCAATGAGGTCGGGCTGTCGCCATCGCCTTGCCTGCGTCGCGTGAAGCTGCTGGAGGAAGCCGGTGTCATCGACCGCTACGTCGCCGTGCTCAACCCGGCCAGCATCGGCAAGGGTCTGACCTTCTTCACCCGCATCTGGCTGAAGACGCAGGACGAGGACACGATCGAGCATTTCGCCACCGAAGTCGCCAAGCTGCCGCAGGTGATGGAGTGCTATCTGATGCTCGGCGATTGCGACGCCATGGTGCGCGTGGTGGCGGCCGGCATCGACGACTATCGCCGCTTCCAGTCGGAGCATCTGAGCCGCATCAAGGGCGTGCAGAACGTCAAGACCGACGTCCCCAGCCAAACGATCAAATACACGTCGGAACTGCCGGTCTGATCTGCTGAAAACGGCGTCGGGCCAGACTGGATAAAAAATGCAACCGGATTGTAGGATCAGCCTCGCTGCCGGCGTCCTTCGGATGCAAGCAGCGCTGAGCGCTGCCCTCTGGCATGGGAGATTTGAATGAGCTTTTCCTATCGTTGGGTCATCGTCGCGGCTGGCGCGCTGATGTCCTGTGTCGCCATCGGGACGATGTTTTCGCTGGCGATCTTTCTCGAGCCGATGGCGATCGACACCAACTGGTCGCGCGCCGGCATTTCGAGCGCCATGACGCTCAACTTCCTGGTGATGGGCCTTGGCGGCTTCGCCTGGGGCGCGAT
>NZ_RZRW01000295.1:0-7197 GCF_003998745.1 Mesorhizobium sp. M7A.F.Ca.US.014.04.1.1
GCTCGCGCGCGTTCTGATTCTCCGCCTCTCTTTGAGATCATCGAGAAGCCCGACTTCTCCTTCGAGACGAAGGCGATGGCGGAGGGCCTGTGGCCGGTCGCCGGGATGGACGAGGCAGGCCGCGGCCCCCTGGCCGGGCCGGTGGTCGCCGCAGCGGTGGTGCTCGATCCCGCCAACATTCCCGACGGCCTCGACGATTCCAAACGCCTCAGCCATTTACAGCGTGAGGCCCTGTTCCTGCGCATTCTCGGCTCCGCACAGGCGGTCTCGATGGCCTCCATCAGCGCCGAGGGCATCGACGGCAGCAACATCCTCAAGGCAAGCCTGGAAGCCATGCGGCGCGCGCTGGTAGGGCTGTCGGTCCGGCCGAAGCTTGCGCTTGCCGATGGACGCGACGTGCCGCCGGGACTGCCTTGTGAAGGGCGCGCGCTGATCAAGGGCGACCAGCGTTCGCAGTCGATCGCCGCCGCCTCGATCGTCGCCAAGGTGATGCGCGACCGCATGATGTGCGGCTGCGGCAACCATCACGACCGCTACGGGTTCGAAGTCCATATGGGCTACGCCACGGTTCGTCATCGCACCGCGATCGAAGCGCATGGCCCGGTGGCGCGGCTGCACCGCGTGTCGTTTGCGCCATTCCGGCTGGGTGGGGCCGAGGTGGACGTGGTGGAAGAAGAGAGCTTCGCCGGGCTGGATTGAGCGACGACGACGACAAGCCAATCTCCCCCCTTGTGGGGGAGATGTCCGGTAGGACAGAGGGGGGCGCTGTCCCGCCGGCCTCTCAATCGATTGCAGTTATGCCCTCAGGCTTGTCCCGATAGACCTTAGGACAACAAAGGTTAGCGTTCCTTCACGCCCCCCTCTGCCCTGCCGGGCATCTCCCCCACGAGGGGGGAGATTGGCAGCTTCAGCGCCGCAACAAAAAAGCCGCCGGGTTGCCCGGGCGGCTTTCGATGACTGGCTAGACGAACCGCCTAATTCAGCTTCGACTTCACGTCCGCGAGCGAAGCCTTGAACAGATCTGCACCGGCCTTGGCGTCGATCTTGCCGGCAAGCAGCGCGCGTGCTGCCTCGACGGCGATGTCGACGGCGCTGGCGCGCACTTCGCTGATGGCATCACGCTCGGCCTGACCGATCTTCTGTTCGGCAAGCGCGGTGCGCCTGACGACATAGTCCTCGGTCTTCTTATGCGCGTCGGCGGCAAGCATGTCGGCTTCGCGCTTGGCGGCAGCGACGATGTCGGCGGCCTCCTGCTCGGCTTCCTTGCGCTTGCGCTGGTACTGGCCGAGCAGCTGCTGGGCCTCCTCGCGCAGCCGGCGCGCTTCGTCCAGTTCATTGCTGATCCTGGCGGCACGGGCGTCGAGCGCCTTGGCGATCATGCCAGGCACCTTGATGTAGACGGCAACGCCGAGGAAGATGATCAGGGCTATCGTGGCCCAGAGCGTCGCGAGAGATGTGTAATCCATGATGCGCTCCTCACCGGGCCACGGATTTGACCGCGGCCGCGATCTCGGCCTTGCTGGCCTTGCCGCCAACCAGAGCCTCGACGATCGCCGAAGCGGTGTCCTCGGCGATGCTGCCGACTTCCTTCATGGCATTGGCCTTGATGGAAGAAATGCGGGCTTCGGCTTCGCCAAGCTTCGCGTCGAGCGCAGCCTCGACCTTCTTGCGAGCGGTGTCGGCCTCGGCCTTGGCAGCGTCGTTGGCCTGCTGGCCGATCGCGTTGGCCTTGGTCTTGGCTTCCGCCAGTTCCTGCTCGTAGGCAGCAACGGCGGCGTCGGCCTCGCCCTTCAACCTGGCCGCCTGGTCGAGGTCCTGCGTGATGCGATCGTTGCGGACATCGATGATGCCGCCGACGCGCGGCATCACCACCCGCTTCAGGAAGAGATAGAACAGCCCGAAGGTGATCGCCAGCCACAGAAGCTGCGACGGGAACGTCGCCGGATCGAATGGCGGAAACGTGCCATGCGCTTCAGCAGGCACGCTGGTGCCGGAATGCGTGTCGCCTTCCGTCGCAGCGTGGCTGGTATCGGCTGATGGCGCGGACTCTTGCGCAAAGGCAGATGTCACGAACATGGACTATCCCCGAAATTCAGGCCCGCCGCTTGCGCGGCCGGCCTGTCCAATCTTCCCGAGTGCTCAGCCGAACAGGGCCAGAAGCGCGATGAGAAGCGAGAAGATGCCCAGAGCTTCGGTCACGGCAAAGCCGAAGATCAGACGGCCGAACTGGCCATCGGCGGCCGACGGGTTGCGCAGTGCGCCCGCCAGGTAGCTGCCGAAGATGTTGCCGAGGCCAATGCCCGCGCCACCCATGCCCAGGCAAGCGATGCCGGCGCCGATGTACTTTGCTGCTTCTGCGTCCATTTGTTCAACTCCTTTGGATCTAAAATTCCGTTGCGATTCCATCCGGCGCCAATGTTGGAAATCTTTGGGCCGGAAACTTTTGGACCTAGTGCCCTGGATGCAGGGCGTCGTTGAGATACATGCAGGTCAACACGGCAAAGACGTAGGCCTGCAGGAAGGCGACCAGCAGTTCCAGTGCCGTCAGCGCCACCGCCATCGCCAGAGGCAGGATCGAGCCGGCGACGCCAACCGCGCCGAGCGCGCTCAGGCTGACGACGAAGCCGGAGAACACCTTCAGCGTGATGTGGCCGGCGAGCATGTTGGCGAACAGACGAACCGAGAGGCTGACCGGGCGCGACACGAAGGAGATTACTTCGATCAGCACCACGAGAGGCAGCAGGAAGACCGGCACGCCGTGCGGCACGAACAGTTTCAGGAAGCCAAGACCATGCTTCATGAAGCCGTAGACGACCACGGTTGCGATCACCAGCACGGCAAGGCCGAAGGTGACGATAATGTGGCTGGTGACGGTGAAGAAATAGGGGAACAGGCCAAGCAGATTGGCGACGAGCACGAACATGAACAGCGAGAACACGAGAGGGAAGAACTTCATGCCCTGCGTGCCGGCGGCGTCGCGCAACATGTTGCCGACAAACTCGTACGCCATCTCGGAGACCGACTGAAGCCGCCCGGGAACCAGGCTGCGGCTCGACGTCGTGAGAAACAGGAATCCAGCCGCGACGATCACGGTTGCGACCATGAACAGCGCCGAATTGGTGAAAGACAGGTCATAGCCGCCGATGTCGATCGGAATCAGCTTGTTGATATGGAACTGGTGGATCGGATCGACCTTGTCAGCTGCCACGTTCAAACCCCGTCAATGCCGCGTACGGCCTCGTTACCATTACCGCACATGGTGCGCGGTCATTTCTTGTCGTCTTGGCCACGGCGCGATTTATCGCCCTGTCCAAATTCTGCCACGACGCCGGCGGAACGCATCACATTGAGCACTCCGGCGCCAAAACCAAGCAGCAGAAACACGATCAGACCCCATGGCGATGTCCCCGCCAGACGGTCGATGACCCAGCCGATGCCGGCACCCACCACCACCCCGGCGATAAACTCGCTGGAGAGTTTGAGCGCCTGACCATAACCGGCCACACTGCCCGCTTTCGCGTCGTCTTTCCCCTCGAGCCGGCCCGGCCGCCTTGTCGCAAGCGAAGCTTCAAGGTCACGGCGGCGGCGCTCAAGATCGTCGTCGCGGATGTCGGGTTCATGCTGATTGCCGCGGCCGGTTTCTCCGGTTCCGTCTGGCCCATTCTTGTCGGCCATCGCAACCCCCCTGCCCGGTCAGACCGTCACCGTCCGTCCGCTTCTAAAGTCGCCGGCAACATAGTTAGAGGGTTTGCGCCCGTCAAGCCACGGGCGGAAGTTCATTGCCATGTATTTTAGGCAATAAAATCAATGAATTACGAAGGTGCGACATCGTGCCCGCCAGGATGACGAGGATGCATGGCGCGAATCCCCCGCGCAATGGCTCTTTGATCGGCTGCGCGCCACATCAAGGATCAGCGGCTGCTCCGCACTCAGCTCCAGCCGCCGCCATAGGTCCGATAGAAGATATGCAGGCCGATCTTGGTCATCTTCTGCATCGTGCGCGCCCAGCCGGGGTGGACATATTGGGCATAGTAGTGGGTCGACGATCCGACTTCCGGAATGAAGATCTTGCCGGCGGTGACGGCCATGGCGATCTCCTGGGCGGTCTTGTAGGCGGCTGGGCTATCGATGCGCTTCTTCCTGCCGTCGCAGGCGAAGGAGAACTGGCAACGGTTGAACCAGCTGTCGTTCTGGTAGACGACGCCGCAGATCGAATTCGGATAGGTCGGATTGCGGACGCGGTTGAGGATGACCTGAGCGACAGCGGCTTGGCCGCGCACGGATTCGCTCCTCGCCTCGAAATAGATTCCGTTGGCAAGGCATGCCTGCTCCTTCTTGGAGAAGACACTCGCCGGCAGCGGGTTCTGGATCCACGAATGATCGCCCTTGGCCATCGGCGGAATGAAGCGGCCCTCATTGGGCTGCTCGTCCTGAAGCAGGGCCTCGAAGGGCGATGCCTTGGCATAGTCCGGCTCGGATTGCGCATAGGCGGTGGCCAGCACATCCGGATGGTCGTTGTTGACCAGCGCCGCCAGCATGGCCGGCACGCCGGGATCCGGCTTCTTGTCCTCGCGCGCATGGAATGCCGCGGCGATCTGGATTTCCTTGCCTTTGATCTGCGGCTTGGCGAAAGCCATTTTCAGGCCGCTGTCCATGCTGGGTCGCAGCAAGGAGGAGGTGCGCTCGAAGATCGAGCCGGCGTTGAAGTTCTTCGGGGGTGCGACGGGAGACATCTGGACGATGCGCCCTTTCTTCTCGGCGCGCACGACGCGGTCCTCATCGGGCGTGGCGCTGACCTTGCCGCCCTTGCCGCGAAACGACACGTTGCCGACACCGGCCAGGTGGACGCCCGATCCGGAAATGGAGCCGGTGACATCGGAATCGACAAAGGGCATCTCGGCCGCGTGGGTCGAGCCGGCGACGGATTTCTCGACATAGGAATTCCAGCGCGTGCTCGATGCTTCGAGGCCGGAAACGAGGCTCGTCATGTCCTGATAGGCGGCGACGGTCGGAAAGCCGATCCAGATGCCGAAACCGATGACGAGCGGACCCAGAAAGCCACGTTTTCTCTCACCGGCGGCGGCAACCAGCCGCTTCAACACACGTCGATGCACGGAACTCTCTCCAGGAACGCTACAGACCCCACTGGAGAGCAAAATGATGCATTAACCTTGATGGGACGTTAACGGATTCGATCGGGTTTTCCCGGTCGGCCCGAGGTCGTGGTTGCGAAGTCGGGCGATTTTGCGGCCGGACCATTCAGGCCGGGCGCAGGAAGATCGGCCGGGCGATCAGCGCGCAGATGGCGGCCGCCAGCCAGACGCCGGACCAGGACCAGAGGTGCAAGAGCCCCGGAATGGCCACCGGCACCAGGAAGAAGCCGACGAAAACAAAGGTGTTGGCAAGGCTGAGCGCGGTTCCGACATGGCCGGCGCCGGCAAGGGTGGCAAGCTCGGTGTAGGCGACGCCGTGCCAGGCGGAGACAGAGATGCCTGCGACAATAAGCACGACCGGAAGAACCGCCGACCAGATGAGCTGGCCGCCCGGAATGGTTGGGCCGAACAGGACCAGCAGCCAAAGCATGGCGAAGGCAAGGGCGCTGAACGCGCTGCACAGGCGAAGAAATTGGCGGCGGTTGCCATAACGGTCGGTGAAGCGGCCGCTCCAGATGCGCATGACCATGGCGCTGATCTGCACCGCGGCGAGGCTGGCACTGATTGCCGCCGTTCCCAACCCAACGAAGTCGTGCAGGAATACGGAGGCGAAGGTGAGCACGGCCACCTGCGGAAAGCAGAGCAGGCCGATGGCGGTCGCGATACGCCAGACGTCGCGATTGCGCAGCGGCGCCGGTCCGGCCACAGCCGAAGCGGGATGGCCCTCGCCCGCCGTCGGCGGCTCGTGCAGCCAGCGCCAGGCGAACAGGGCAGACAGAGCGGATGCGCCCGCCAGCACCCCGAACACCGCGGCAAAGCCGAAAGCCAGCGCAAGCGAGGGCAGCACGAGCGCGCCAAGGCCGCCGCCAAGCGGCACCGCCGTCTGCCTGATGCTCATGGCGAAGCCGCGCTCGTTTTCCCGGAACCAGCCCATGATGGCGCGGCCGCTCGAACCGTTGACGCTGCCGCCGAGCAATCCGGTGATGAATAGGCTCGTGGAGAGCAGCGTGACATCGGGAGTACCGGTCCTTGTCGGCACGACCAGCATCGCCATGACCAGGAGCCACGCCGCCGTCGCGCCGAGCCCGATCAACAGCACGCGGCGGTCGCCCCAGCGATCGGTGAGCAAGCCCCAGGGCAGTTCGCTGAGCGCGACCCCAAGCCCGAGAAGGCCGAGCGCCAGACCGAGTTCGGCATTGCCTAGGTGATAGCCCTGGCGAAGAACGACCGCCGTCGCCGGGATGCCGGAGAACGTAGCCGAGAAGGCGGCATTGGCGGCAACGCCGATGCCCAGGACTTTCCAGCGATGGCCCGGCGTGAACACCCTCCCGGTGGAACCGGTATCTTCCAGAAGTTCCGACGGCTGCCGGTCGGTGCAATTGACAATGGCGGACATGACTTCATTTCCCGTGCTGGCCAGCGGTCCGGCCTTGACGATCTGTCCCTACCGCCATAATTTCGTCCTGAAAATCAGGAAGTTTTGAACTTACAATCCTGAAAATCGGGACTTCCAACATGCGACGCGTGACATTCGACCTCGACGTCCTGCGCAGTTTCGTCACCGGCATGGAGCTGGGTAGCTTTGCCAAGGCCGCTGACCGGCTTGGCCGGTCGACGTCGGCGGTCAGCGCGCAATTGAAGAAACTGGAAGAACAGGCGGCGACGCCGATCTTCCGCAAATCAGGACGCGGCCTCGCTTTGACCGAGGCAGGCGAGACCATGCTCGGCTATGCGCGCAGGCTGATCGAATTGAATGACGAGGCGGCATCCGCCATCCACGGTGTCGAGCTGGAAGGCTGGGTACGGCTCGGCTTGCAGGAAGATTTCGGCGAGGCGGTGCTGCCGGACGTGCTCGGCCGATTTGCCCGGGCGCACCCCAAGGTGAAGATCGAAGCCAGGATCGCACGCAGCCACGACCTTGCCGAAAGGGTCCTGTCAGGCAGCCTCGATATCGCGCTCGCCTGGCACTGCGGCGAAACGCTGCCCTACAGCCAGCATGTCGCCGATGTGCCGATGCGCTGGATCGGGCCGGCAAAGCGTATCG
>NZ_RZRW01000296.1:0-7196 GCF_003998745.1 Mesorhizobium sp. M7A.F.Ca.US.014.04.1.1
CCGAGCCGCTCGCCACAACGAACTTGGCCGCAAGGCAACCCGTGTGGCCAAAAAGGCCATCGAAAAATGCTGTGACTTGGCGCAACCGTTGAGATAATTGTTTGTCGCCCCGGAGCAACGGGGAGGTTTGCTGCACGAGGAGTTGCCATGCTCTGGAAGGGCCGTCGTCAGAGTGACAATATCGAGGACGACCGCAGCGACAGCGGCGGCGGCGGACTCGGCGGCGGCGGTGGCCAGTTCCGCATTCCGATCGGCGGCCGTACCGGTGGCGGCGGCAGCATCTTCCTCGTCATCCTGGTGGTGCTGGCCGGATGGTATTTCGGCTTCGATCCTTCGACGATCCTGGGCGGTGGCGACGGCGGCCTGCTGCCGGGCGGCGGCGGCCAGATCACCGACAATAGCGGCCAGGACAACGGTGCCACACCGGCCAATGACGAGATGAAGCAGTTCGTGGCGACCGTGCTGGCCGAGACCGAGGACACCTGGACCGGCATCTTCAAGTCGCAGGGATTGACCTACGAGGATCCCAAGCTGGTGCTGTTTTCCGGCCAGGTGCGCTCGGCCTGCGGCTTTGCCTCCGCGGCGGCCGGACCGTTCTATTGTCCCGGCGACCACAAGGTCTATCTGGACATGACCTTCTTCCAGCAACTCGACCAGCAGTTCGGCGCTTCGGGCGAATTTGCCCGCGCCTATGTGATCGCGCATGAAATCGGCCATCATGTGCAGAACCTGACCGGCATCATGTCCAAGTTCAACCAGATGCGGCAGAGCATGGGCGAGGTCGAGGCCAACCAGATGTCGGTGCGAATCGAGCTTCAGGCCGACTGCTTTGCCGGTGTGTGGGCCCACTACACCGGACAGAAAGGCATATTGGAGCAGGGCGACATCGAAAGCGCGCTGAACGCCGCCAAGCAGATCGGCGACGACACGCTGCAGAAGAAGATGCAGGGCTATGTCGTGCCGGAAAGCTTCAACCACGGCACCTCGCAGCAGCGGCAGACCTGGCTGGCGCGTGGTTACAAGAGCGGCAAGCTGTCGGATTGCAACACGCTGAGTGGGCCGATCTGACCAGACCGTTGTCGAGCTTCACCTGCCGGCGATGCTGCCGTCAGGTGGTGTCAGGATGAATAGATTCGGCCTGTTCCTGCATTGTTCCTTTCCGCGAGCTCGCCTATAAGGTGCGTCCGCCTGCGCCTGAGGGCGAGCAGAGGAGCTTGATCCTGCATGATCGACCCCAAAACCGCCAGACGGGGCCTTGCGCTCGTCTTCACCACGCTGCTGCTCGACATTATCGGCTTCGGCATGATCATGCCGGTGCTGCCGGCCTATCTCCGGGAATTGACCGGGGTCAGCATCAGCGGCGCGGCGATCGAAGGCGGCTGGCTGTTCTTCGTCTATGCGGCGATGCAGTTCTTCTTCGCACCGATCATGGGCGGCTTGAGCGACCGGTTCGGGCGGCGGCCGATCCTGCTCGCATCGGTGCTGACCTTCTCCATCGACAATCTGATCTGCGCCGTCGCCTGGTCCTACCCGATGCTGTTCATCGGGCGCGTGCTGGCCGGCATTTCGGGCGCCAGCTATTCGACGACATCGGCCTTCATCGCCGACATCTCGAACGATGACAATCGGGCTAAGAATTTCGGCCTGCTCGGCATCGCATTTGGCGTCGGCTTCGTCATCGGGCCGGTTCTGGGCGGGCTGCTCGGCACGTTCGGGCCGCGCGTGCCGTTCTATTTCGCCGCCGGGCTCGCCTTCGTGAATTTCCTCATCGCTTTGTTTTTCCTGCCGGAAACGCTCGATGACAAGCACCGCCGCCGCTTCGAGTGGAAACGCGCCAACCCGGTCGGCACGCTTCTGCAGATGCGCCAATATCAAGGCATCGGCTGGATCGGGCTTGTCTTCTTCCTGATGACGCTCGGGCATATGATGTATCCGGCGGTCTGGTCGTTCGTCTCCAGCTACCGCTATGGCTGGAGCGAGCAGCAGATCGGCTTCTCGCTCGGCGCCTTTGGCCTGTGCGGCGCGATCGTCATGGCGACGGTGCTGCCGCGCGTCATCCCTAGGCTTGGCGAGTGGAAGACCGCAGTCATCGGCCTGACATTCACGGCAGCCAGCGCCTTCGGCTACGCCTTCGCGTCGCAAGGCTGGATGATCTATGCGGTGATCGTCGTCGGCTGCCTGGAAGCGCTGGCCGACCCGCCGCTGCGGAGCCTCGCCGCCGCCAAGGTGCCGCCTTCGGCGCAAGGCGAACTGCAGGGCGCGATGACCTCGATCTTCTCGATCACCTCGATCATCACGCCGCTGCTCTACACGGCGATCTTTTCCTGGTTCACCGGGCCAAGCGCGCCGGTGACCTTCGGCGGCGCGCCCTATCTGCTGGGAGCGTGCTTCCTGACGCTGGCGGTCATCGTCTTTGTGACGAAAGTTGCGAGGCCGGCAGCGCGCACGAATGTCGCCACCGGTGTCGCTGAGGATGGAGCACAGGTGTGAGTCACAACCGCATTGCGCTCACCAGGGAGGGCCATCCCGGCAGGGCAATGAGGGGCGGCGCTACCGGATCGCGCTAAGCCCGTTCGGCCAGCAATTCCTCACCGCGCTTTTCGCGGATCAAATTGACGAAGCGGCGGAACAGGTAGTGTGAATCCTGCGGGCCGGGCGAAGCCTCGGGGTGATGCTGGACCGAGAACACCGGCCGGCCGGTCAGGGTGATGCCGCAATTCGAACCGTCGAACAGCGAGACGTGGGTTTCCTCGACGCCTGATGGCAGCGAGTCGGCATCCACGGCAAAGCCGTGGTTCATCGAGACGATCTCGACCTTGCCGGTGGTGTGGTCCTTGACCGGATGGTTGGCGCCGTGATGGCCCTGGTGCATCTTGGCGGTCTTGCCGCCCAGCGCCAGCGCCAGCATCTGGTGGCCAAGGCAGATGCCGAACACCGGGATGTCGGTCTTCAGCAGATCCCGGATGACCGGTACGGCATAGTCGCCGGTGGCTTCCGGGTCGCCGGGGCCGTTGGAGAGAAAAATGCCGTCCGGCTGCATGGCGAGGATTTCCTCGGCGCCGGACTTGGCCGGCACCACGGTGACCTTGGCGCCGAGGCCGGCGAGCAGGCGCAAGATGTTGCGTTTGACGCCGTAGTCGATGGCGACGACGTGCATTGTCGGTTCGATCTGTTCGCCAAAGCCTTCGTTCCACACCCAGGGTGTCTCGCGCCAGACCGAGGACTGGCCCGACGTAACCTCCTTGGCGAGATCCAGCCCGATCAGGCCCGACCATGCGGCGGCGCGGCGCTTCAGATCGTCGATGTCGAACACGCCATCGGGCGCATGCGCGATGACGGCGTTGGGCATGCCCTTTTCACGGATCAGCGCGGTGAGCGCGCGGGTGTCGATGCCCGACAAAGCGACGATGCCGCGCTTCTTCAGCCACTGGTCGAGACCAGTGCCGGCACGGTAGTTGGACGGGTTGGTGACATCGGCCTTGAACACGGCGCCGACGGCGCCGGCGCGGGCGAGCGGATTGAGATCCTCGATGTCCTCGTCATTGGTGCCGATGTTGCCGATATGCGGGAAGGTGAAGGTGACGATCTGGCCGGCATAGGACGGATCGGTGAGGATTTCCTGATAGCCGGTCAGCGCCGTGTTGAAGCAGACTTCGGCGACAGCGGAGCCGGTGGCGCCGAGACCGCGACCTTCGATGACGGTACCGTCGGCCAGCACCAGAAGGGCGGTCGGCTTTTCCGTGGCCCAAGCGGGGGTCAAGGCGGGCGTCATCTCGGCCATGCGGCACTCCTGTCAGGCCGCGCGCTGCAACCGGCCCGGCGGGCCATCTGCGCGGCAAACGGCGCGAAGCGGCGATTTCGCGGCTTCCACGCAGTCAAATTTCCGTTCATGCAAGGCCCAGTACATAGGGGAAGGGGGCAGGGCGGTCAATGATCATGCGAAATGCCGCCATATTTTATTTCGCCTAGCAAAATCAGTGGCTTGCCCCGGCACATCAGAGTTTGCCTTGGCTCGCCCGCGGCGCTATTGTCCGCGCCGATCGAAGGAGAATGCACCATGCGCGGCAAAATCGCCGAATCCCTGAAGAGCGCGATGAAGGCGCAGGACAAGCACCGGCTGCCGACATTGCGGCTGATCCAGGCCGCCATTCACGACCGCGACATTGCCAATCGCGGGTCAGGCAAGGAGCCGGCCAGCGACGAGGAGATCCTGCAGATCCTGGCCAAGATGGTGAAGCAGCGCGAGGAATCGGCCAAAGCCTTCGATGACGGCAAGCGGCCGGAACTGGCCGCGCAGGAGCGCGGCGAGATGGAGATCATCCGCACCTTCCTGCCGACGCAGCTGGATGATGCGGCGGTAACTGCTGCGGCGCGCGAGGCGATCGCCGCGACCGGTGCGGCCAGCCAGAAGGACATGGGCAAGGTGATCGCCGCACTGAAGCAGAAATATGCCGGCCAGATGGATTTCGGCAAGGCGAGCGGCATCGTCAAGGGTCTGCTGCAGTAGGGTGCTGCTCATCTCGTCGCTTGGGTGGCCGACCGGGCGGAATCCAGATCCGTCCGGAATCCAAGTCCAGGAATTGGAACCCGGATAGCGCCGAGATGTTTATCCGTCATGCAACTGGAGAGATGCCATGACTGAGAACGAAACCCGCTATGAAACCGGTGCGACGAAATATCCGGCAAAGACCGATGCCGACGCTTCCGATGAATTCTCCCAGGATGCGGCCGCCAACGAGAAGCCTGCCGGCGGAATAGGGCTCACCCGCCGGATGGGCGAAGTGGAAGACCGCACCCGCCAGTCGGAGGGACAAAACCCGCCAAAGCAAGCCACGCCGAGCGCTGCAACCGAAAAGACGTCCGGGGCCGGCCCCGCTATCGCGGAGCGTTCAAAGGACGCCAAGGCTCCGAAGAGCAGCCAATGAAGCGAAGGCCGGGAGCACTCCTGCGGCGCTTTGGAGATCGGCGGACAAGTGGTTCGCGTAGTTAGCGTTTGCCGATCCCTTCAACGACGATGCGGATGAGGTGCCTGATCTCGTCCTCGCTGAATGACCCGGCCGAAAGCGCCGAAAGCATCGCCTGGCCGTATATTCCAAGCAGGACCAGCGCCATGAAATTGGCATCGTCATCCCTGCGAATGACACCTTGCCGTTGGCCGAGCACCAGAAGGTCCCGGACCAGGCGCTGGAATGAGGGCCGGTCGGGCGGCGGCTGCAGGGACGGACGCTCGGCGGGGGCAAGAGCCAGCCTGGCAAGCGAGGGATTGGCCAGGCACCAGCCGGCGCTGTCGAGAAAGACTGTCTCGAGCATGACGAATACATCTTCGTTCGCCGCCATGCGGGCGCGGTAGGCGGCATCGCCCGCCTCCACGCGGGCGATGAGCCGCAACGCGATTTCTTCTTTCGAACTGAACAGATTGTAGACCGTTTTGCGGGTCAAGCCGGCACGCGTCGCGATCTCCTCGACCGAGGTGTTGGCAAACCCCATCTCCCGAAACGCCAGGTCGGCGGCATTGAGGATGAGGCTTCGCGACCGTTCGGTCCGCTTTGGGGTTGTCATTTTTATACCCTAGTGTAAATTTACACATATGTAAACTTTTGCTGCGTGACCGCCGCATTGCGGCAGCCGCCAATCCCGCGAAGGGTCGACTGTGGCGCATCGGAATTCAAGCGGCTCTATGGGAAGCAATGTGCAAATGGCTGGTAGTCTCAAGGAATTCGGCCTTGGGATCTGGATTGCGGATGGTCCGATCGTCACGGCGGCCGCCGGCTTTCACTATCCCACGCGTATGGCCGTTATCGGATTGTCCGGGGGCGGTTTGTTCATCTGGTCACCGGTAGAGCTCACGAACGAGCTGCGCGCCGATGTGGACGCTCTGGGCGTGGTGCGCTTCCTGATCCCGCCCAATTCGCTTCACCACGTGTTTCTCGCTGACTGGCAGCGCGGCTATCCCGATGCCAAGGTCTATGCGCCACCCGGCCTGCGGGAAAAGCGCCGAGATATCCTCTTCTGCGGCGAGCTCGGCGATACGCCTGCCGCCGACTGGGCGGACGATCTCGACCAGGTCGTCGTGCGCGGCAACAGGATCACCACCGAGATTGTCTTCTTCCACCGCGCAAGCAGGACAGTGTTGTTCACCGATCTGATCCAGCATTTCCACGCCGGATGGTTCAAGGGCTGGCGGGCGCTCGTAGCCCGGCTGGATCTGATGGTGGCCGCAGAGCCCTCAGTGCCGCGAAAATTCCGCGCCGGCTTTACCGACCGGCGCGCCGCGCGTGCCGCTCTTCAACGCATACTGGCATGGCCGGCCGAAAGAGTGCTGATGGCGCACGGCGAACCAGTGACGGAGGACGCTCAAACGTTCATCCGTCGCGCTTTTCGCTGGCTGGTTGGCCGCTGACTTCCTCGGCGGATTTCGGCGCTTCGAGCACACGGCGCAATGCCGGCGCTTCCTGCTGGATATGATCCCACAGCCGGTTCGCGATCGGCCCATGCGGCCGGTCGCGGCGGCGCGCCACCACCAGTTCGTCGGTGCGGCCCGGCAGATGACGGCCGGCAATGGAGTGCAGGCGTCCGTCCTGCAGTTCTTCCTCGATCAGGAAGCGGGGCAGGTGGCCCCAGCCAAGGCCCTGCAGGATGATCTCCTTCTTCATGCCCTGGTCGGCGACGAGGCATTGCGGCGCGCCTTCGATCAGCGAATAGTTTTGTTGTGGCGAATGGCGGGCGCTGTCGCGCATGACGCATTGGGTGAGTGCCTGCATCTGGTCCGGGGTGATCGGCTGCTCGATACGCTGAGGCAGAAAGCCCGGCGCCACCACGGGAATGAAGGACACCTTGCACAAATCGACCCATTCCACCCGCGCATCGCCCTTGTCGACCCAGTGCAGGATCAGGTCGGCTTCGTCGTCGAAGAGACGCTCCCATGGGCCGCCCACCGCTTCGAAATGCAGATGCAGGCGCGTGCCGGGCAACTGTGCGAAGAATCGCCCGAGCATGCCCAGCACCTGCGGGCGCGGGCACAGGTCGCCGATCACCACATGGATCTCGCTTTCCTCACCCATCGCCAACTGGGCGGCATGGACGCGCAAACCGTCCATCTCGCGCAGCAGCGATAGCGCTCGGCGGTGGAACGAAAGCCCGGCCTCGGTCGGACGCACGCGATAGCCGCTGCGGTCCACAAGGATGAGGCCGAGCTG
>NZ_RZRW01000297.1:0-7188 GCF_003998745.1 Mesorhizobium sp. M7A.F.Ca.US.014.04.1.1
GACAGACGCTCTACATCGATGCGGCGGCGCGGCCTTCGGCGCCCAAGACCTTCGATTTCTCCGGCCTGCAAGCGCGCAGCGTCGAGATCGTGCTGCGCCAGGCCGGCAAGCAACCGGCCGACATCGAAGGCGTCTGCGACGGCACGCTGGCGATCCGTGCCGGCGGCGCTTCACGCACCATCGCCACGGGCACGGCATTTCGCTTTCGCCTGTCCGGCGAGGACGATACGGTCAGCCTGTTTCCAAGTGACGGCCTGAACCGCTGCGCGGCAAGAATCCGCTCCAGCCTTGCTCCGGCCGGCGCGCCGCTCACCATCCGACGCGAAGAGACCGCCGATCCGGCGCTTGCCGCTTTCGACAGTCGCTACGAGCGTTGCCCGACGCCAGACCCAACCGGCCTCGATCCTCTCAGCCGCGCCTTCTATGCCAGCCGTTGGCTGTCGCAGACCTGTGCCTTGCCGATCGGAAAGCCGCGCCTGCTGCGCAAATCGCGCGACGGCTTCAACGCCAAGGTCGAGGCGCTGATGGGAGCGCCGCTGTCCGACAGCGCCATCGACAAGGGCGACCCGGAGCTGCCGCTCGACTTCTCCAGGGCCCCAAAACTGAAGCTGATCTATCTGTCATCCCTGGAGTTCAAGGCCGACTTCTCCGGCCGCATCATCGAACGGCTGATCCGTCATCATGCAGCCCTCGGCACCAAGGTGCGCATCCTGGTCACCGACGTGCTGGAGCGCGACAAGGACGACGCCATGCTGCATCGGCTGGCGGCCGAATTCCCCAATGTCGGGCTGCAGGAATATCGCTGGCGGGCGGACCGGGGCGCGCCGATCGACGAGCAGATTTCACAATTGCACAAGGTCCATCACGTCAAGATGCTGGCGACGCTTGCCGACGATCCACGGCGGTCGCGCGCCATCATCGGCGGCCGCAACATCCATGACGGCTTCCTGTTCCACCAGCCGATCGATCTGTCGCGCTATCCAGACCTTGAGCAATACGGCAAGACCGACGGGTTGTCGCTGAACTACTATTCGAACTGGAGCGACTTCGACATCGAGTTCGCCGATCCGGCCACGGTCGAGACCCTTGCCGCGCATCTTTCGACAGTGTGGCTGCGCGACGCCGACACCAATCTGGCGCGCCCCTTCTCCATTCCGGTCCGGTCCGACGGCGCCCGTCCTTCAGGCACGGCACGACACTTCATTTCGGTGCCTTACGAGGATGGCCATGCGCTGGAGGACTATTTCGTCGAGTTGGTCGACGCCGCCCAGCACCATATCCAGATCGTTAATCCCTACCTCAACCTGACGCCCAAGCTTGCCCAGGCTGTTGACCGGGCGCTCGCCCGCGGCGTCAGGATCGACATTGTCGGCCGCATCGATCTCAAGGGCGATATCGGCGGCAAGTTTCTCACCGCGCTCAACAAGCTGTTTGTCGAGAAATATGGCGATCGCATCAACATCCGCGAGTTCAAGGCGCCTGACGTGGTGCTGCATTCCAAGATCATGATGATCGACGAAAGGCTGGTCGCCATCTCGTCGGTCAACCTCAACAACCGCAGCTTCTTCCACGACAGTGAGAACGGCATGATGGTGCTCGATCCGGCCTTCTACACCAGGATGAAGCCGATCTATGACGACTATGTCGCCCACTCCAAACCGGTCGCCACCAATGTGACGATCCCGTGGGCCTACCGGCTGCTTTTCGACGAGGACTGGGTCCGGCAGGCGTTCTGACTCTCTAGCGCAGATAGCGCTCCTGCGCGAGGTCGCGGACGTCGATGTCAGGCACCCGGTTGGAGATGATGTCGGCCAGCACCTTGCCCGAGCCGCAAGCCATGGTCCAGCCGAGCGTGCCGTGGCCGGTGTTGAGATAGAGATTGGAAAGCTCGGTGCGGCCGATCAGCGGCGGACCATCCGGCGTCATCGGCCGCAGCCCGCACCAGAACGTCGCGTCCCGCATCGCGCCGGCGCCAGGAAAGAGATCGCCGACCGAGTGTTCCAGCGTGCGCCGCCGCGATTCGTGCAGCCTGAGGTCGAAGCCGGAAATCTCGGCCGTACCGCCAACCCGGATGCGGTCGCCAAGCCGGGTGATCGCCACCTTGTAGGTCTCGTCCATCACCGTCGAGACCGGCGCCGCCGCCGCGTCCTTGATCGGCACGGTGATCGAATAGCCCTTGACCGGATAGACCGGGATCGGCCGCTTCACTCGGCGCATGAAACCCGCCGAATAACTGCCCAGCGCCATCACATAGGCGTCGGCGGTCTTCCAGCCCTTGCTGGTGCTGAGATTGGCAATGCGGTTGCGGCTGCGGATGACGCGCCAGATCGTCACGTCGTACTCGAACTTGACGCCACGGGCCACACAGAGTTCGGCCAGCCTGTCGGTGAACATCTTGCAGTCGCCGGTCTCGTCGTGCGGCAGCCTGAGGCCGCCGACGAACTTTTCGCGCACCCCGGCAAGGCCAGGCTCAGCCGCGATGCAACCGTCCTGGTCGAGGATCTCGTAAGGCACGCCATACTTCTTCAGCACCTCGACATCGCCGCCGGTGCCGTCAAGCTGCTTTTGCGTCCGGAACAGCTGCAGCGTGCCCTGGGTCCGCTCGTCATAGGCGATGCCGGTCGCTTCGCGCAGCGCCTTGAGCGTATCGCGGCTGTATTCGGCCAGCGGCACCATGCGCGCCTTGTTGATCGCATAGCGCTCGGCCGTGCAGTTGCGCAGCATCTTGATGAGCCATGTCCACATATGCGGATCGAAGGCCGGCCGCACCACCAGCGGGCCATGCTTCATCAGCAGCCATTTGATCGCCTTCAGCGGAATGCCGGGCCCGGCCCAGGGCGAGGCGTAGCCGGGCGAAATTTCGCCGGCATTGGCGAAGCTGGTTTCCAGCGCCGGGCCTTTCTGGCGGTCGAGAACCGTCACCTCGTGGCCGGCCTCGGCGAGAAAGTACGCCGTGGTCACTCCGATGACGCCGCCGCCCAGCACCATGATCTTCATCGTTTACTCCTTGCCGCGTCGCACGCCCTTGAGGACGCCTGGACGCGGCGCATTCCGATTTGCGCATGATCCCCGGCGAAAATCGATGCCGATTTTCGAGATCATGCAGTGTTGCCTGTTCACGCCGCCGCAGGACCGGGGTCGTCGTCCCCTGTCTGCCGCATTCCGGCCCTTTCGCCAAGGGGCCGCCAATCGGCTGCGGCGCTGTAGACGAGGGTGAGCCCATGCGGCCGTCGCGCCTCGGCCTGGGATTTCTCCCTGACGGCACGCCGCGCGGCCTCCGGCTGGTAGAGCACGGTCGCGATCAGGACCGACTCCCGCCTGCCGTCGGCCTGTTCGATCCATGCAGTCTGGCCCTCGGCCATGCCGAGCATGCAAAGCCCCCGCCTTGTCATGATCGACAGGCTGGAGCCGACCGGGCCGCGCACCTCATTCTGCACCAGGGTCCGGGTCTGGGCGGGGCCGGCATCGACACGGAATACCAGCCTGCTGTTCAGCGTCACGATATCGGATCCGACCGAATCCATCGCGACGACCTCGGCCTTGGAAAGCTTGTCTTCAAGCATTGGAACAATCGGATCCGCGAAAGCCCGCCGACGCTCCAACATGATTTCGAGGACGGCGAAGTCCTTTGTCGTCAGCTGGAAATTCGCGCCTGTCATCACCGTCTCCATGATCAGGCCCCCTCCCGCCCGCAGGCCGGCGTATCGACCACTTCGATGGTCGCCGACAGTTCCCGGCCGCCACGGCTGCTCCAGCACACCGTCTGCCCAGCGGTCGCGCCGATGAGCGCCGTCCCCATCGGCGTCAGCACCGAGATCCTGTTTTCACTGATGTCTGCTTCGCCGGGATAGACCAGCGTGACGCGCTGGATGTTGCCGCCATCGTTGCGGATTGTTACCGCCGAGCCCATCCGCACGACATTGGCCGGCATGGAAGCCGCTGCCGTGACAACGGCACGGTCCATCTCCGAAAGCAATTCTTCGGCCGTCTCGGGCACGCGGTCGAGCGACGCCCGCGCCAGGCCCGTCAGCCTATGATGGTCGGCATCGGTGACCAGAAGCCGGCTCGGTGGACGCAATCCTGTTGCATGTTGCATGGCAAACCTCATGACTTGGCGCATCGAACAGACGCGCGCCTGCCGCCGCGCAAACGGTGGCTTGATGAAAAACCGGCAGCCGCGAAGCTGTCTGGCTCGGGAATGATAATGTCAGGTAGAAATGCCCCGGTTCGGACGGACGCCAAAAGGCGACCGCGCCGGGGCTACGATCCCGCGATCGGGCAGACCCTGAACAAGGTTCTGATATAAGCTGGGTTGCTCATGCATGGAGCCTTGCCGACAGGCGTCCGCTTGTCAAGCGCGGCCAAACCGCTCAACCGCCGACATAGCGCCGATGGAAGCGCGGACCGAGGCTGGTCAGGATCTCGTAGCCGATGGTGCCGGCATGGCCGGCGGCGTCATCGACGCTTTGCGAGGGACCGAGCAGTTCGACCAGATCACCCTCGCGCAGCCTGCCGGCCGGCAGGGCGGAAATGTCGAGAATGATCGAATCCATCGACACCCGCCCGACGAAAGGTAGCCGCACGCCCTCGAACCAGGCGGCGGACGCGGCGCGGCGTTGCCAGCCATCAGCGTAGCCGAACGAAATCGTCGCCAGCCTGAGCGGGCCTTGCGCATGATAGCTGTGGCCATAGCCGACGCCGGCGCCCTTTTCGACGCTGCGCGTCTGTGCCACCTTTGCCTGCAGCCGCACCACCGGCAGCATCGGATTGGACTTTGGCGGCGTCGGATTGATGCCGTAGAGGGCGGCACCGGGGCGGGCGAGATCGTAGTGAAAGGACGGCCCAAGAAAGATGCCGGAGGAATTGGCCAGCGACGCCGGCGCCTTCGGCAACATTGCGCGCAGCCGCTCGAACACCGACCGCTGCTTCTCATTGGCCGGATGCTCCGGCTCGTCGGCGCAGGCCAGATGGCTCATCACGTAACGGATGTCGATGCCGTCGAAAGCCTGCGGATCGGCGGCGATGCGATCCACATCCCGAGGCGCCATGCCGAGCCGCGACATGCCGCTGTCGACCTGGACCGCGGCCGGCAGTTTTCGGCCGGCGCGGCGGGCCGCAGCACGCCAGGCTGCCAGTTGCTCGTGGCTGTTGATAACAGCGCAAAGGTTTGCTGCCACGGCGTCCGGCTCGGCACCGGGCGGAATGCCGTTCAACACGAAAATGGCAGGGCCGGCCCCAAGCGAGCGGCGCAGGGCGACGCCTTCGCCCAGAAGCGCAACGAAGAAGATATCGCAGCCTTCGCGCAGCAGTGCCGCCCCGACCTGGCCGGCGCCAAGGCCGTAGCCGTCCGCCTTGAGCACACCAGCGCAGGCAACATCGCCCAACCGCGCCTTCAGCCGCCGGTAGTTTTCACGGATTGCACCGAGATCGATGGTGAGGATGGCCCCAGCCGCCACTTCGCTCGTGGCGGTGACCTCTTCTGGCGGCGATTTTTGGAGGGCGTCGTTCATGGCGACCGTTCTTGTGGTGGATGGGTTAGTCAGTAGTCAGTAGTCAGTAGAATTTGGCGCGGACCGCAACAGAACATTCAACCCTACTCCCCTACTCCCCTACTCCCCTACTATCGCACCAGATGCCGGAACGCCGCCACCACATCCTCATAGACATGGCGCTTGAACGGCACGATCAGGTCGGGAAGGTCCTGCATCGGCCGCCATGCCCATTTGTCGAACTCGGCGGTGTGGCCACCCGGCGGCGGATTGATCTGGATCTCGCTGACATCGCCGTGGAAGCGAAAGGCGAACCATTTCTGCGTCTGGCCGCGATACCGGCCCTTGAAGGCGATGCCGACGAGATGCTCCGGCAAATCATAGTTGATCCAGTCCGGCGCCTCGGCCAGTAGCGAGACGCCGCGCATGCCGGTCTCCTCATAGAGCTCGCGCTCGGCCGCCTGCAGGGGCTCCTCGCCCTCGTCGATGCCGCCTTGTGGCATCTGCCAGAGCTGCGTCGTGCCGGCAAATTCGCTGTCCGGTTCGGCAATGCGGTGCCCGACCCAGACCAGGCCCTCGGCATTGAGGATCATCAGCCCGACGCAGGGTCGGTAAGGCAGCGTTTCGCGGTCGATTTTGTTCGTCTTTGGCATCAGTCACTCTTTCCAGCCGTCTTCCGAGGGCTAGCCTTTTTGCGGATCGATAGCCACCGCTGAAATCGGCACGATCTCGATGCCGCGCTTCTTGGCCTCGACCACCCAGGATGACACGGTATCGACCGTCAGGTCGAAGGCCGAACCGATGCCGACGGCAGTGCCTTTGGCCCGCGCGGTCGCCTCCAGGCTGTCGAGCTTCTTCAGGATTTCGCCGCGATCCTGCACGGCATCAATCGCCATGTCGCCGGCGACGAAGGGCACGCCGTCCTTCAGCGCCAGATCCGGCGCCAGACTGCGCGCCGACGAGCCGTCATCGATATAGGCGAGGCCGCGTTTGCCGAGCTCGGCGATGAACGGCTCCATCGCCGCCGCGTCAGCGGAAAAGCGGGCGCCCATATAGTTCATGACGCCGGTATAGTTGGTCGTCCGCGACAGCGCCCAGTGCAGGCTCTTCAGGTTCTCGTCCGCGCTCGCCGCCACCGTCAGCGTGTTGCGTCCCGGATTGACCTTGGGATAATCGAACGGTTCGAGCGGCACCTGCATGACGATCTCGTGGCCGCTCTGCCTGGCTGCCTGCATCCAGCGGCCGATGCTGTTGCCTTGCGGCGCGAAGGCCAGCGTCACTTCCGCCGGCAGCTTGGCGATGGCCGCCTGGGTGCCGGTCTGCGAAACCGAAAGTCCACCGATGACGATCGCCACCCGTGCGCCGCGCCCGCCCGACCAGGGCCGCGCATAGACGTCGAACGGCCGCCTGCCATCGGCGGCGCGCACCGGCAACGGCCCGGTCTCGCTGGCCTCGATCAGCGCCTTGTCTGGAATATGCGCGACCTTCAGGTTCTGGCCGACGGTCGACGGGTCGCGAATGACGATCGCTGCCTTGGGCGGCCCATCGCCCTCCTCCGTCTGCACATGGATGATCTGCGGCCCACCTGATTTGACCGGCGCCTCCGGCTTCGGTGCCGCCGGGGCCAATGCAGGCGGCGCGGCGGCAGGTTCGGCCGCCGCGGTCACTTTCGGCGTTGAAACGGCAACCTGTTGCGGCT
>NZ_RZRW01000298.1:0-7181 GCF_003998745.1 Mesorhizobium sp. M7A.F.Ca.US.014.04.1.1
CGCCGGCGCCGGCGCGGTTCCACCATACTGCACCGAGGTGGTGTACTGGCCGCCATTGCCGCCAAAGGGGCCGCCGAACGGATTGTTGTCGCTCATCTCTTTACCCTTCCGTGGCGCCGCCGGCCGGCGGCCAGGCGCCCTATGCTTCAGACCATCGGTTTTAAGCCATCCATGTGGCGATCACGCGGAGACTTTCAAGATAGCAGCATCGTGCCCGGTTGCCTCGACGAATCTGATCAGGTCGCTCGCTGCGATCGATGTCGTCGCCTCATTGGTCAGCGGATGCCCATTGATCACCGCATGCTCCATCAAATCCTTGTCGAGCACGAGCTTGACCCTGTTTGCCGTGTCGTTGATGATGCCAAAGACCGTGACGGCGCCCGGCGTGACGCCGAGCAGCTCCATCAGCATCTCCGGTTTGCCGAAAGAAACCCGGCTGGCGGCGCCGATCACCTGGTGGATCTGCTTCAGGTCGACGACCGCGTCCTCGCCGACGGTGACCAGAAAGAAATTGTCCTTCTTGTCCTTCAGGAACAGGTTTTTCGTGTGCCCGCCGGCGATCTCGCCGCGCAGCGCCTGCGAATCGGCGACGGTATAGAGCGGTGGATGGCGCTTGGTCGAGGCAGCAATGCCCAGCTCGGCAAGAAAGGCAAAAAGTTCGGCTTCGGTCTTCGGCATCGGTTTCGTCTTCGTCCCGTTTGTGAGCCCATGCCGTTTACGGCCAATGGGGCGGCCGACACAAGGCCGTCATGCGACATCACGGTGAGCGGCACCCGCCCTTTGCGGTGGCGCCCCCGCCGCGTGCCACTCGCGCGCCCGCCGGCGGCTTGCCGGCCTCGCTTGCCGGGTCGTAAAAAAGCCTGCGATTTCCCTGTTGCAATCGCCGCGCTCTTCAGCCATATAGGCCCGGCTTGCGGCCAAGACGCCGTGCGAGCGGGTGTAGCTCAGGGGTAGAGCACAACCTTGCCAAGGTTGGGGTCGAGCGTTCGAATCGCTTCACCCGCTCCAGTTTCCTCTTAGGAAATCAAGCATCGAAAAGCCGCGGTCCGCCGCGGCTTTTTCGTTTTTGGACATTGTCGAACTGGGAGCTTGGGCCGAACTGCGCTTCGTCCATCCGCCTCTCATGTCACATAAAATTACAGCCAGGAACGCTTCCCGCCTCGCCTCGTTAGCCCTCCACCACCTAACGATGGAGAAAAACCAATGCAGGATATTTCCGGTAAGCGCGTCGCTATCCTTGCGACAAACGGGTTCGAACAATCCGAGCTTGAAGTTCCGCTCAAAAAATTACGCGAGGCGGGCGCCGAGGTCGATGTCGTGTCGCTCGCAAGCGGCAAGATCAAAGGCTGGGACCTCAAGGACTGGGGTCGGGAGATTCCTGTCGACAAGACGTTGGATGAGGCGCGGTCGGACGACTATGACGCGATCGTCCTGCCTGGCGGGGTCATCAATCCGGATCTGCTGCGCGTCGAGCGAAAGGCCCTGGACTTCGTCGAATCGTTCTGGTCGGCCAAGAAGGTCGTCGGCGCGATCTGCCATGCGCCCTGGCTTCTCGCCGAGACCGGCATCGTAAGGGGTCGCCGGGTCACGTCTTACAAATCGATCAAGACCGATGTGATCAACGCCGGCGGTCTGTGGGAGGACACCGAAGTCGTCACCGACCAGGGGCTCGTCAGCAGTCGCAATCCCGGCGATCTCGACGCGTTCTGCGACAAGCTCGCCGAGGAGATCAGGGAAGGGCGGCACGACAGAAGGGTTGCTGCCTAGCCGCCTGTCCGCCCAGACGATCGACCGCGCAAGCTTTTCACAGTCAGCCCTTCGCCCCATCCGCCTTCCGCAGCGATGCCTGATGCACCAGCGAGGTCCAGCTGTTGGTCGAGGCGAGGTGGCAATAGAGCAGGCCGAGCGCGCCTGATTTGCGCAGGTCGAGAAACGCCTCGTCGCTCAATTTGTTGAAGGCCGGCTCGTCGATCACCTGGAAGTCGGTGAGGTTGAGCACCTCGCCACCCTCCAGCGTCACCTTGCTCTGGCGCGGCGAAAACAGGCCGTGCGCATCGATCTTTTCGACCATCTCGCGGGTGGCTCGGAAGTCGATCTGGAACTGGTTGCAGAAGGCGAGCGCCTGTCTGGTCGCTTCGGTCGGCTCGTTGCCGGCGAAGAACGGCAGGATCTTGTCGTCGCGCAACGGCGCCAGCAGCTGGTCGACGATGCGATTGCTGGCCCGGTCGGCGCACAGCGTCAGCCGGCCGGCCGATGTCGGGTCTTCGGCCAGGATGAAAGGATAGCGCCGGACATAGGCGGGGATGTAGTGCGGCCCGGTCCATTTGCCGTCGGCATCGACGAACAAATTCTCGTTCTGGCGCACGCCGGTGATGATCACCGGCGACTTGGCCGGGCCGATGAAGACGCTCGGGTAGGAGCGCATCGCCGCCGGCATTTCCGACGCGACCACCGGAATGGCGTGCGCCGAGCGGGCGAAGCCGAAGTCACTGCGCGCGGTCAGGCCAAGCGAGCCGTGCCGCGCCGGATTGAGCGCCTCGGGCCTCGAATAGAACAGCGGCAGCGCATCGCCCGTCACGTCCGTCTTTGCATCCGCCATCATCCGTCTCCCGCACGCCCATCAGGCTGCCAATGGTCCCGAAGCCGGGATCTATGCTTTGTTTGCGCTGATCTTGGATCGAAAGGAATCCCGCGCAGGACAAAGTACTACAGCGTCTCTTGCGCGCATAAAAGGACAGGCGGTGCTGTATCTTTGGGATTTGCGGCGATCGATTGTCTTGGTGAACACGACCGCCGCCTGCCCGCCTCTGGACAGCTTGCGGCGAAGCGGCGACAGTGCCGCCGCTGGAGCAATTCCGGGAAAAGTGTGCAGCGGTTTTCCCCTGGCAATTGCGGAGAAACAAAGAGCTGGATCGGATCCGAACGCTGAACCGCTCCAGCGCAAAGATTGAGGCAAACGGGATGGCGTCGGTGTCGGATTTCGAGCAGGGACAAACCTTCACCATCGAAGCCGGGGGCAAGCAGATCCCGCTCGAACTGAGCGCGGTCAAGCCCATCGCCGCCAGCCCGCGCCCGGGTGGCGGTTTCTCGCTGCTGTTTAGAGGCCCGCGCGACATCGCGCTGCCGCAGGCGACCTACCTTTTCACTGGCACAAGCGGCAGCCACGAGATCTTCATCGTGCCGGTCGCCGCCGATGCGGCCGGGCGGCTGTACGAAGCGGTGTTCAACTAGGCGACGTTTGCTCTTTGAGGCGACGCTTGCGCTGCGGCGCGAAACCTTGACGCCAGCGGGACAGCCATCGTCTCACCCCGCCCCGCCACTCGGCGCCGCACATTCCATCAAATCGTATACACCCTTGTCCTCGACCACCGCAAAACCGAGCCTGACATAGAGCCACCTGGCCGGATTGTGCTTCTCGACGTGGATCGATACTGATTTGCCGGCTAACCATGCCTCGTCGATGAGATCGCGCAGCAGTGCGGTGCCGTAGCCCTTGCGGCGATGCTCCGGCAGGAAGGCAATGTCGATGATGCGGTGCTGGCCTGGCCAGCGCTCGATGTAGAGCCGGCCGATGTCTTTCCCCGCTCGTTCCACCACCAGCCAGTCGGCCTCGGGATAGTGTTTTCGGTAATGCGCGTGCTGCGCCTGGAACTGCATGTCGAGGAAGGCGGCCTTCTGTGCCTCGGTCCACGCCGTCACGGCGAGTTCTTCCACGCGCGTCGAGGCATAGAGCCGCGACAGGAACGGCAGATCCGCCTCTGTCGCGGCGCGGAAGCCGAGCCCGGCCTTCTCCGACCGGGACCAGGCTGCGAGCCGATACGCCTGCTTTGCCTCTGTCACGCTGCCTGACGTCAGACCGGCGGCGTCAGGTCGCGCACGACGACGATCTGCTTGAGGTTGCTGGTGGCCAGCGCCGTCCACGTCCACTCCCATTCGGAGCTGTCCATGGCCATCTGGTTGATGGTCCACAGACCATTTGTGCCGTCGTTCTGGACCATCATCGAAAACAGGGCAAGGCGGCCATCGGCATTGTAGTCGAGCGACAGGCTGGTGTTGGCGCCGGAGCCGCCGAAATCGCGCCATCCCGACCAGTTCTGGGTGGCGGCGTCATATTGGGCGTTGAAGGAGTGGACATGCTGCTGGTCGGAGGCGACCAGCATGATGTCGCCGTCGCCCTGGATGCCGGCGCAGAGCGTGTATTTGGGAACCCTGCTGTAACCGGGCGTCGCCCAGGCCGTCCAGGTGTCGGAGCCGGCCGGCAATTGCTTGGTGTGCAGGACCTGGCCTTGCTGCGTCATGGCAAACAGATTGGTGCCGCCCAGCGGACCGACAATCGGCGCCATTTCCGTGAAGGGGTAGCCGGCGTCGATCTGCACCCATGGCGTCCAGTCGGCGACCGTCAGCGCCTGGACCTTGGCCTGCTGGCAGCGATAGAGATGGAGGGCGGAGTTGATGCCGAACAGCGCGATGCGGCCGTCTGCCTGGCGCAGCGCCGTGATCGCCACGAGCTGCCCGGTCAGCTGGATCCAGGCGCTCCACGGCTGGACTGGCGGCCTGAGCTCGTCGACGGTGACGACGATCGGCGTCGTCGTGCCGGGCGGCGTGATGGTTTTCTGCACTTGAACAATCACATCCGGGTTCTGGTAGATCCACCAGATGCGGCCCAGATTGTCGGTGAGGAAGATTTCGACGCGGCCATCGGCATCGCGCGCCATCGTCAGTTTCTGATAGGAGGTGGCACCGGGCGGTGTGCCAATGCTCGTCGGCGCGGTCCATTTGTCGATCGGACCGATCTGGTTGGGGTCTTCGGTGATGAAGGACAGGTTGGTGGTGCCCGAGGCTTGCGCGACCACGGCGACGCGACCGTCCCTGGTGAGGCCCGCCGTCATGATCACCCAGGCGCCGGGCGCGATGAACGACCACGCCGCGGGCCATGACCCGTTCGGTGCGTCTTGAGCCTTCTGGATCAACTGACTTTTGGCGGAATCGATGCCCACCACCATCAGCCGCGACAGTTCGAAGAACGCCGCGCCGGCGGGCTTGTTCTGGTAGATGGGCGGGACGCTGGATCGCCGCGAGCGGGCGTTGGCCTTGGAAGCCGCCCGAGGCGCGGGCGCGGGCGTCCTTGCTGCGGGGGCCGATGCCTTCGACCTAGGTTCAGCTTTCTTGGCCATCGTATCGGTCCTGCCTTGTTGATTCGGAATTCCTCAGCCTCTCGGCGGGAAAAAGCCTTCCAGCGCGATGCAAAAAGTCAATGTCAGGTAGGGCATGCGATTGTTGTGCGGCAGACTGCCACCTGCCGGAGCCAGCATGTTCACTGCCATCGACACGATGTTAGCGGTCGTGTTCTTGTAGGCGTTGGCGTTGCTCGACCTGGCGATCGCCCGATCCGGCGTCGGGATCTGAAGCTCGGCAGGGTCGGTTACGGCGCGGATGTTGTGATTGTGCATCGGCATTTCCGATTCCAGTAGAGACACGGTATCCGAGCCACCGAACTGCCCTAGATCATAAAGCGCCAACCCTTGACCCTGGCCGGGTTGCATCGGCACATTGCCTTGCATGTCCGGCAAGCTGAAGGTCGATCTGCCATCGCCGCCATAGGTCGTGCCCAGCAGCGAGAACAAGGCCGTGTTTTGCGAGATCGGCATGAGCTGACCGTCGCAGGTCGCCCAGCCCCTGGGTGCGAAGTTGGACGGAAAAATTCGGATTTCCGCGACGAATTGGTCCGACATGGTCCTGTCCTTATGTTTGGGTCGGGAAAACGCCGAACAGTGAAATGATGAAATTGACACAGAGGTAAGGCTGCAGGTTGCTGTGAGGCTGGCTGCCACCCGTCATGCCGACCACAGGGTTGGCGAGGTTCGCCGTCGGTGTGTCCTCGACATAGAGCTTGCCTGTAGACGATTGGGCCACAACGTTGTTGGCGGGGCTCGTCTGGTTGGAGACGCTGCTCGTCGCCAGCATGGCGTGAGTGTGGCCGGTCATTTGCTGTATGTTCAGCGTCACGTCCTCGACGCCGCCGGTTTGCCCGATGATGAAACCGGTTCCCTGATGGACCGGCACGCGGCTGGCCAGGTTCGGCAGGTTGAATGTCTCCTGACCGTCGCCGCCATAGGTCGTGCCGATCAACTGGAACAGGGCATCGTTTTCGGAGATGGGTATCGTCTGGCCCTGACAGAACGCCCATCCGGCGGGCGCAAAGTTCCCCGCGAACATGCGAATCTCGCCGATGTAAACTGTCATGACTGCGCGTCCTTCAATTCCGCGACGGGAAGATACCTTGCAGGGCGATGCAAAAATTCAGCACCAGATAGGGCTGCATGTTTTCATGTGCCTGGCTGCCGCCCATCGTGGTGACGCTGCTGGGCACCAGCGTTGTCAGGTTCGATGTCGCGGGCGCGTAAAGCTGCGCGGGCGACGCCGCAAGCACATTGCCGCTGGCGACGAAGAGATCGCCGGAATCCGATGTCGCGCTGGCGGTGTGAGAATGCTGGGGAATCTCGGGCAGTGTGAGCGTATGCGCCTGCTCGCCGCCCCGCTCGCCCAGGAGATGACCTTGGCCGCCAGTATGAGTTGGCACGCGCCCGCGCAAATCGGGCAAGGCGAAAGTCGTTTGCCCATTGCCGCCATAGGTCGTGCCCAGCAGAGCAAACAATGCCTGGTTCTGGTTGATCGGCAGGAGCTGTCCGTCGCAGAACGCCCAACCTTGGGGAGGGAAGTTGAAAGAAATCAACTTGATTTCCGAGAGATACGGCTCGGCCATATACACCCCCAAACGTTCAATTTGTAGTAAAAAGCCAATCTCTACATGACGTTACGTTAGATCACCCACCGCCACAAAGCAATCTGCTCGGCCAATACATTTTGTAATTTATTCCAGCGCCACCGCGCGCAACGCCCGCCTATGGCAGGGGCGGCTCCGTAACCCCAACAATGGTCCCGAAGCCGGTGTTGTTGTGGTCGGCGGCCACTGTCGCGGCACCGCCACCCGAATGGCTGTTGAGACTGGCGAGATAGGCCTGAACCGCCGTGTCGTCGGTGGCGCTGCCGGCATAGCCTTCGATCTTGTCGATCACATTGAACCGCTGCCGCACGCGGATATCGGTGACGCCAGCTGACGGATCGACGCTCAGCGTATTTCCATGGATATCAAAAGTCAGCGCGCCATTGTCGGGCGTGCC
>NZ_RZRW01000299.1:0-7173 GCF_003998745.1 Mesorhizobium sp. M7A.F.Ca.US.014.04.1.1
GCGCTGCAGGGGTTGGTTGACTTTGACGATCATGCCTCAGCCCGCCTGATAAGGTGCCAGAACCGCCGCGGCGGGCGCAGATTTGAAGAAGTATGCCATGGCATCGGCCTGCCTGGCGGCCGACAGCGAAGCGCGGCTGAGCCAGGGCGCCCAGGCGCCGGGCCGCAGCGCATATTGTTCGCGGCGCCGGATGACGTTCCATTTGGCGGTCCGCGTCAGCAATTCATGGGTGAGCGCGGGCTGGTTTTCGTCGGCGACGAGCTGGTAGAGGAAATAGAATAGGTTCAGCGCGCCGGCCTCGAAGCTCGGCCGCGTCGCCGCCGGCAGCGAGGAAATCTCCTCCTCCAGCGCGACGATGAAGTCGGCCGCACGGGCGACGGTGCCGTGGCTGACCGCATCGCCAATGTCGCGCAGGTCCCGCGTGGCCTGCGCCAGGTCCTCCCGCTCGAGGTTCTCGGCCACGATCCGCAAATGCGTCCTGCGCATCTCCTTGACGTGCCGGCTCGTCACGCTTGCCTCATGGACGCGGTAGACGACCAGGTTTTCGGGCATCATGGCTGCCGGGTAACGGCCGGCCAGCCGCCTGAAAAGATCGAAGTCCTCGGCATGCCGGTAGGCCTGGTCATAGTGCAGGACGCTGTCGTCGATGACCTTCCTGTTGTAGACGACCGTCGGGTGCATGAAGATCGTGAAGAACATCGCCAATACAGGGATGCGGCCGAACTGGAACACCGGATCGGGCCTGCCCCTGGCGATGCGGCCGCGGATCAACATGTCGACGCCGGCGCCGCAGAAGCCCAGTTCGGGCCGCCGCTCGAACAGCGCCACCTGGCGCGACAAACGCCAGGGATAGGCGACGTCGTCGGCATCCATCCGCGCGACCAGTTCGCCCCGGGCGATCGCCAGCCCTTCGTTGAGCGTCGCGACAAGGCCACGGTTTTCGCGCGAGATGATCGAAATGCGGCTGTCGGCCTTTTGGCATCGCTCGAGTATCTCGAGCGAATTATCGGTCGAACCGTCATCGATCGCGATGATCTCCAGGCGACTGTGATCCTGCCGCAGGATGCTTCCCAGCGCGGTGGCGAGATAGGGACCGGCATTGTAGACCGGCAACAGGACGGAGACGAGCGGTGCGGCGATCATCGTCTTGCATCCGTGCGCTGGAGTTCGAGCGCCGGTGTGCGGCCATCGGGCGATCCGCCAGCCGCCGTCGCGAGCCAGCCGCCATGGCTGCCCTGTGCGGAGCGGGTGCGCGCGACATAGGGGAAGTGGCGCTTCAGGCTGTTGAGCGGCCTCTCGAAAACCACCCAGGAAATCGAGGCCGCGACAATCGTGGCGGCGCTCGCAACCAGGAAACGCCCTGGCCCTTGCTCCGAGACGTTGAGCGGAATCCAGGGTTGCGCCTTGACGGCGAGCGACAGCAATATCGGATGATAGAGATAGACGCCGTAGCTGATGCGGCCGAGGCCAAGCAGCGGCGGCAGTTCGGCAAGCTTTCCCAAAGTGCCGCCAAGGCCGCGCGAACAGGCTGCGACGATGACCATCAGCGGCACCAGCGGCAGGACTTGCCGCACCAGCCAATGGGTCCATTCGAGCATCGGATCGGCGGGCGCAGGCACAAACCACTCGATGACAAGGAATGCGGCCGCGAAGGCAGGCCAGCTGAGCCGCATCCAGTGCGGCAGGGCCGCGCCCCTGGATCGCCAGCAGGCAAGCAGCGCGCCCGTCGCCAGCGCATCCATGGATGCCGGCGGCAGCAGGTCGCGCGCCAGCGTCGTGTTGGCGGTGAGCGGCCAATAAAAGCGATAGGCCAGCGACAGTGCGATGACGCCGATGCAGATCTGTTCGAAGCGGCGGCGCGGGGCCAACAGGACGACCAGCGGCCAGGCAAGATAGAACTGCTCCTCGATGCTCAGGCTCCAGAAATGGCACAGCACCCAAGGGTTCCAGTCATTGCGCAGCGCATACCAGAAATTCGACAGGTAAAGCGCATGCCAGACCAGCGATCCCCTGGATTGGTCCAGGTCGACCAGCCAGACGAAACCCAGGACGGCGAAATAGGGTGGAAATATCCGCAAGCCTCGCCTGATATAGAAGGATCGCAGCGCGGGACCGGTCTCGAATTCGGCGGCCGAACGCGCTTCCAGGAGCAGGCGCGTGATCAGGAAGCCGCTCAGCACGAAGAACAGCCGCACGCCGATATGGCCCCAGAATGAAGATCCTCCAGCGGCGAAGAAATGGGAATACAACACCATCGTCACGGCGATGGCTCTCAACGCATCCAGTTGGATGTCGCGGGCGCTTCCCATCAGCGGCATCCGCCAGCGTGATGGCCGCGACCAAGCCGCCAGCCGGCCGTTTCGAGCGGCAGGCCAAGGCGGGCGAGACCCGCCAGAGCGCAGGCATCGTCAAACCTACGCTCGAAATCGACGGACGGGTAGCTCAAGCTGGTCAACCTGGCGGGATCCTCCACGGCGCATATCCAGTCGCAAACGAGTCCCCCAGGAGATCGTTCGGCTACGGCATTGTGCGGCGCAACACAAAAAATCTACCCAGCTGAAATACTTATGTGAGCAAGTGCTAAAAAATTGAGAAAACCGAGCGTTTCTCGTCAATTCTGGCGATTTTTCTCAGAACTTAAACGCTGTGGTTTAAATTTTGCCGATGTTCCCGCCTCGGTTGATTTGCGAGCTCGTGGCTTAAGAGCCTAGTTCTTTGTTAGACCACAGGAAATTCCGTAATCTATATTTTGTCTATATGGATCCGGCCCTGGCTCCGTGAAGAAATGATTTGGAACCATTAGCTTTGCGCGGTGCAGCATCGTCTCTGTTTTTCGTCGTTGCCACGCGCAACGCCCATTACTCGGCTGACCGCCAACCCTCACACCGCGTCGAACACCACCGTCTGCTCCAGCCCGCCGCCCCGGCGGTTTTCCAGTGTTACCGTGCCTCCGTAGCGCTCGATGATTTCCTTGGCGATGGCGAGGCCAAGACCAGCTCCGGGGATCGATTGCAGGCGGCCGGGGTCGACGCGGAAAAAGGGCTCGAACGCCTTGTTCAGGAGTTCCGGGGGGATGCCCGGCCCATGGTCCGATATGGTCAGCACGGCGCGATTGTCGGTCGCGGCCAGGTCGATGCGGCACGCCTTGCCATGGGTGGCGGCGTTGACGATCAGGTTGCGCAAGGCGCGGCGCAGGCCGAGCGCGCCGGCGCGCACGCAAACCTTTTCCAGGTGCCCGATCGAGACGGCATGGCCGAGCGACACCATCTCGGCTTCGATATCGCGCACCGTCTTTGCCAGGTCCACCGCTTCGACGGCGTCCTGGTTGACCTCTTCGCGCACCAGGCGGATGGCGCTGTCGGCGATGCGATCGAGTTCGTCGAGGTCGTGAAGCCATTTGTCGCGTTCGTCGTCCAGGAATTCGGCGCGCAGCCGCATGCGCGTCATCGGCGTGCGCAGATCATGGCCGGCAGCCGCGACCAGCCGCATGCGGCTTTCCATGGCGGTCCGCAGCCGCGACGAGAGCTGGTTCAGCGCATGCGCGGTGGCCTTGACCTCGGCCGAACCCACTTCCGGCACCGCCGCCAGCACGCCGTCCGATCCGATCTTGGAGACGGCGGCCTCCAGCATTTCGAGCGGTCGGATCAGCACCGAGGTGAAATAGACCGATACCGCCGTGGCGCCGGCGACGATCAGCGAGATCCAGCCGGCCAGAACCAGCCATTCTCGCCGCGGCGGCTTGAGGTGCGGCACCTCAATGATCGCCCATCGGCTGTCGGGCAGGTGCATCGATGCGATCTGGCCGGGTTCGTCCGGCTTCTCGTTGACGACCGCGGGAAAGTCGAGGCCACGGCGGTGCAGGATGTCGTTGAGCATCGCCGTTTCCGCACGAGCCACCTTGCCGCCCGCTGGATGGTCGGCGAATTGAACCCGCAGGACGTCGGGGATCGGCCCCGGCAAGAGCCGCACCACCATTTCCATCTGTTGGGCAATCCACGGCACGGTCAGTTCCGGCGGCGGTCCGCCGCCGCGCACGCTGATGACGGCGGCCGTCGCCAGGCCGACGACGCCGACGATCGAGGCGACCAACAGCAGGATGAGACGGCGGCGCAGCGAATTCACGCGTGGCTCTCCACGGTCTCGACACGCGCCGTGAGCTGGTAGCCGCCATTGCGCACGGTCTTGAACAGCGGCCCGTCGCCGGTGTCGGAAAATTTGCGGCGCAGCCGGCTCACCAGCACATCGACCGAGCGTTCCAGCGGATCGCGTTCGCGGCCCTGCGTCAGGTCGAGAAGCTGGTCGCGCGACAAAAGCCGGCCGGGACGGTCGAGAAACACCTGCAAAAGATCGAACTCGGCGCCGGTGAGGTCGACGGCCACGCCTCGCGCATCCGTCACCTTGCGGGTCTCCGGTTCCAGCCTATAGCTGGCAAAGCGGTAGATGCGCGCGCGCGGCGGCGCGGGCGCCTCCTCGGGCGTCGAGCGCCTGAGCACCGCGCGGATGCGGGCAATGAGCTCACGCGGGTTGAACGGCTTGCCGAGATAGTCGTCGGCGCCGAGTTCCAGGCCGATGATGCGGTCGACATCTTCCTTCAGCGCGGTCAGCAGGATGATCGGGGTGTGCGGCTTGCGGTCGCGCAAACCGCGGCAGATATCGAGCCCCGAGCCGTCCGGCAGCATCACGTCGAGCACGATCAGGTCGAATTGGCCGGAGCCAAGCCGTTGCTCGCATTCGCGCCGGTCCGCCGCCGCCGTGACGCGAAAGCCCTGGCTGTCGAGGTAACGCTGGAGAAGCGTCCTGATCTCGCGGTCGTCGTCGACGACGAGGATATGGGGTTGTGACTGCATGACCGTGCCGTTGCCGATGAATATTGGGACCCGTGATTGCAGGGGCTTGCCGCGATTATAGGAGAGCCGCGCCCGAGCGGCGTGGAAAATTGCAACCGAACGTTTCCGGCGGGCCATGGGAAACATTCGGAAACAAATTGCCCTTTTGCGGAAACCTTCGGCAACACGCCGACGCGAAGCGGACAAAGACGCTTCCTATCCTCTGAACCGTCCGAAGCATGAGAGAAAGGAACATCTTTATGCCAAGCAGACTTCTTGCGCTCGGCCTGTTTTCCGTCGCCGCAATTCACCCCGCGCTGGCGGCGCAGCCCGACCCCGGCGCCGGACCCGGTGAGCCGCCCCCTGTCATGGCCATGCAGGATGGGGCAGGCCACGGCCGGAATGGACCCGGCCCGCATGGACCGATGCGACCTGGTTCGCAGGGTTTCGGCCCGCAAGGCTTTGGCCCCCGCCGCATGGGTCCGCCGCCGGAATTCATGCTGGCCGCCCGGCTCGCCGCGCTGGAGACCCGCGTCGGCATCCGCACCGAACAGCTCGACGCCTGGCGCGACTACACCAGCGCGCTGCAGGCGGTGCTTTCGCAGCCTCGGCCTGACCGCGGGCGGCCCGTTGGTGCTGAAGCGAAGGACCCCGACGCAGCAGGCCCGGGCGGCAAGCCCGATCCCTTCGCCTTCCAGGAAAAGCTGGCCGACGACGTTACCGCCCGCGCGGTTTCGGCCGGCAGACTGAAGGAGGCGATCTCTGAACTGCGCGCCAAGCTGACGCCCGAACAACTCGAACTCCTCGCTTCGGCGGAACGTGCCCATGGATCACCCCCCGGTCCCTGGGGCGGTCCGCCGAACGATGCAGCCGGCCCCAGAGGCCTGCCCAACGATGGCAGGCAGCTCCCGCCCCAGCCCGGGAACGACGAGCAACTCTGACCGACTGCACCGGCCGGCCCGGTACCCAACCCGTTCTCGGGTCGGCCGGTTCTCCGGGGATGGCGGGCGTATCTCCGCCATCCTCGTTTCAATCACGCCCAGTTCGAATCGCGCCAATTCGGAACCATGCCCAATTCGAACCCTGCAATGGAAGCACGACAATGTGGGAAGCCATGATCATGCTGCGGCTGCTCGCGTCCGCCAGCCCGAGGCTCTCGTTCGGTCCTGTCGGGCGAGGCATGCCGCTGGCCCCGCCGGCCGACACGCTGAAGGGCGCGATCCGCCTGAGTTTCGCCGGCTGGCGGTTGTCGCTCCCGCTGTCGCAGCCGCTCGACAACCATGGGCATGATGACCGCAAGATCGCGTGAATTCCGGCAAGGCGCTTGGCATGTCCTCGCTGATCGGCATAATGATGTTGGTGGGCATCGCGGCCGGCTACTCGACCTTCGAGCAGCTCCGGCCGCCGAGAAGGAGCGCGACATGAGCCGCTTCGAAGCATTGCTCGTCGCCGCCCGCAGACCGGCGCGGCCCACCATCAAGATATCGGCCGGCATGCCTCGACCAAGCGGTCGATTGCCCGCGCCCGCAACTCCAGCGAAAGATCATTCAGTCCATGTCTATCCAGCCTAGCCCGTCTTTGCAGCCGGCACGCCGTCTGGCGCCCTGGACCGCGATGTTCGCATCCGCCTTTCTGCTGGCGGCCTGCTCGCAGGAGAGCAGCGCCCCCGCAGGCATGGGCGCGCCCGGCAAACCGGAAGTCGGCGTCGTCACCCTGCATCCGCAATCGGTGGCGATCACCGCCGAACTGTCGGGACGCACGGCGGCCTCGCTGGTTGCCGAAGTGCGCCCGCAGGTGAACGGCATTATCCAGCAGCGCCTGTTCAAGGAGGGCAGCGAGGTGGCGGCTGGACAGCCGCTCTACCTCATCGATCCGGCGAGCTACAAGGCGTCCTACGATAGCGCGGTCGCCGCACAGCAGAAGGCGGAAGCGGCGGTGCCTACGGCGCAGGCCAAGTTCGACCGTTATGCCGGCCTGTTGAAGCAGAACGTTGTTTCCAAACAGGATTATGACGATGCCGCCGCCACGCTGGCGCAGGCGCAAGCCGATGTCGCCTCGGCCAAGGCCAGTGCCGAGACGGCGCGCATCAGCCTCGACCGGACCTCCATCACGGCACCGATCGCCGGGCGCATCGACAAGTCCACGCTGACGCCGGGCGCGCTGGTGACCGCGAACCAGGACACGGTGCTGACCACCATCCGTGCCCTCGATCCGATCAATGTCGACGTCACGCAGTCGAGCACCAACCTGCTCAATCTGCGCCAGGCGATCTCGGAAGGGCGGCTGAAGTTCAGCGGGCCCAATGTCAGCGTGAAGCTGAAGCTCGAGAACGGCACCATCTACACGC
>NZ_RZRW01000300.1:0-7132 GCF_003998745.1 Mesorhizobium sp. M7A.F.Ca.US.014.04.1.1
CGCTTTCGCGCCTTTGCCGGCGACGCTGTTCCGGCCCTTGCTGCCCTTCGAGGATCTGCCGCGTCCGTTGTCGCCATCGGGCGCCTCGGCGCTGATCGACGAAGGCAAGCAAGCCGTTGTCGACAAGGCGTCGCCGGTGCTCGACGCCGACGCCGAGCCCGGCTTTGCCGTGCTGCGTGGGCTCGCCCTCCACAAACTGCTGCAGATGCTGCCCGGTATTGCCGAGCCCGAACGTGCGGGAGCGGCAGAACGCTATCTCTTGCGAACCGGTGCGGACTGGCCGCCATCAGAGCGTGAAAAGGCCCTGGCGTCGGTCACATCGATCCTTGCCGATCCCGGCTTCGGTCAGCTGTTTGCGCCATCGTCGCGTGCCGAGGTTGCGATCATGGGCAGCCTGGAGGTCAAGGGCAAGAAGCGCTCGATTTCCGGCAAGATCGACCGGCTGGCGGTAACGCCGGACACGGTATCGATTGTCGACTACAAGACCAACCGGCCGGCGCCCGCCAGTCTGGCCGAGGTGCCGCCGGCCTATGTCCTGCAGTTGGCGCTCTACCGCGCGCTGTTGCAGCCGCTCTATCCCGGCCGCACGGTCAAGGCGGCCTTGCTGTTCACCGAGGCGCCGCGGCTGATCGAACTGCCTGCCAGCGCCTTGGACGACGCCCTTGCTCGACTCACGGGAGCGTGACACAACACCTGCTTGAAGAAGGGCGCGATCACCACCACATTTGGTGGGACAAAAACTTTCAAAAGGATTTTTCCATATGGCAACCGTGAAGGTCGACAAGAGCAACTTCCAGGCTGACGTGCTTGACGCCAACGTACCGGTCGTCGTCGATTTCTGGGCGGAATGGTGCGGTCCCTGCAAGATGATTGCGCCGGCGCTCGAAGATATCGCCACCGAACTTGGCGCCAAGGTCAAGATCGCCAAGCTCAACATCGACGAGAATCCGGAGCTTGCCGCCCAGTTCGGCGTGCGCTCGATCCCGACGCTGATGATCTTCAAGGGCGGCGAAATGGCCGACATGAAGGTCGGTGCCGCGCCGAAGACCGCGCTGTCGCACTGGATCAATGGCAACCTCGCCTGACCCATCTGAAATTCCTGATATCAAGCCCGGCCTCGCGCCGGGCTTTTTGTTGGCGTCATCGGTGCGTGGCTCTGGCCCTCGCGTCCGGGCACTCCATGTCATCTGCTCGAGGCAGACAGGAGAACCCCATGACCGGATCCGCCAAGGCCACCGTCTTCATCGACAACGAGCGTGTCATCGTCACCGAATACCGCTTCGCGCCGGGCGAGAACACCGGCTGGCATCGCCACGGCCACGACTATGTCGTCGTGCCGCTGATGGACGGCAAGGTGAAGCTGTTGACCAAGGACGGCGAATCCTTTGCCGAGATGAAGAAGGGCGCGCCCTATTTCCGCAAGGAGGGCGTAGAGCACGACGTCATCAACGCCAATGAAGGCGAATACGCCTTTATCGAGATAGAGCTGAAGTAACGTCGCCTATCAATGCGCTGGAAATCCACCGCGTGATGGCACGCCATCAACTGCCACCTTGATGGCAGCAGTGGATCGGCCTATATCCGTTCTAAAAGGGAGTTCGAAATGGCCGAACCACAACTCTCAGTCCGAAGCGCAAAAGCACGCGACCTGGCTCATAGACTTGCTCGTCGTGAAAATCGTTCGATAGCCGATGTGGTCGAACGTGCGCTCGAATCCTACGAAATTCGTGAAGCTGGCCGTGAACCTGCTTCCACCTTCTATGCCAGCTTGACTGCAAACCATGGCGCCGACATCGATCTGGAAAAGATCATTCGCGAAGGCCGCCAGGTTCATTCGGGACTTGAGCTTTGATTTTCGTCGATACCAACGTGATTTCGGAGAGTCTGAAGAAGGCGCCGGACCAAGCTGTCCTGGCATGGCTTGTCCGCAATGACGCTGAACTGGCCCTTCCCACAGTGACGATTGCTGAAATCGCCTTCGGCATCCAAAAAATACGGCCTGATGAGCGTGCCGATCGGCTGGAGCAGGGACTTTCCCGGTGGCGCCATCGATTTGCCGGCCGGATTTTTGGACTGACTGAAGATGCTGCCTTGGCTTACGGCGAGATCATGGGTGCCGCGACACGCCAAGGTGCCGGCATGTCAGCCCCCGATGGCATGATTGCGGCGATAGCGCGCGTGAACGGTGGCCGGCTGGCAACGCGCAATCTCAGCGACTTTGGCACCACCAGCCTTGATCTGATCTCACCGTGGGATTTCTGAAGGTCGAAAGCCAAGGTTCGGCCTCAGCCGCCGCAGCCACCCAAGGCATGAATAGTCGCCTGCTTCAGGTCGGCGGGGTGCCGTTCTCGGCCAGCACCGCTCCGGTCAGATACAACGAACCGCTGATCAGGATGCGTGGCGACGGGCCGTCCCAGGTGTCGCGCAGCAGCATCAGCGCGCTGGCGACGGAACTCACCGGCTCGGCGGTCAGCCCGGCTTCCGTTGCGCGGATCGCCAGTTCGTCGTTCGGCACGCCGGCCTCGCTGAGGCTCACCGGCACCGTGTAGACATGCCGGGCGAGGCCCTTGAAGGCACGGAAATAGCCGCTCTGGTCCTTGGTGTTGATCATGCCCGAGATGAGGAACAGCGGACGCGGGTTCTTCTCTTCCTGCTCGGCCAGCGCTTCGGCAACCACCACGCCGGCACCGGGATTGTGGCCGCCGTCGAGCCAGATATCGGCGCCCTTGGGTGCCAGTTCGGCCAGCCGGCCCTGCACGAGCTTCTGCATGCGGCCGGGCCAGGCGACATTGATCATCGCCTTTTCGGCGGCGCGATGGCTGATCTCGAAACCGGCCGCTTTGACCGCGGCGATCGCCGCCGCCGCATTGGCGAACTGGTGGCGGCCGGGCAGCCTGGGCGGCGGCAGGTCCATCAAGCCGTCTTCGTCCTGGTAGACCATGCGGCCGTTTTCCTCGAAGGCAAGGAAGTCCTGGCCGTAGACGAAGGTGGGGCATTCAAGCCGCTCGGCGGTTTCGATCAGCACCTGCAGAGCCGTCTCGCTTTCCTGCGCGCCGATGACCACCGGACAGCCGGGCTTGATGATGCCGGCCTTTTCGGCTGCGATCAGTTCGACACGGTCGCCGAGATAGGCCTCGTGGTCGAGCGACACCGGCATGATCACCGACACGGCCGGCTCCTTGATGACATTGGTCGCGTCGAAGCGGCCGCCGAGCCCGACTTCGATGATCGCAGCGTCGGCCTGGTGTTCGGAAAACAACAGGAAGGTGACGGCGGTGAGGATCTCGAAGACGGTGATCTTCTCGCCTTCATTGGCCCTGGCGGCACGGGCAATGGCATCGGCGAAAACCCTGTCCTCGACCAGCCTGCCGCCGCCATCGGCGGCCAGCCGGTAACGCTCATGCCAGTTGACCAGATGCGGCGAGGTGTGGACATGGACGCGGTAGTCCGCAGCCTCGAGCAGGGCGCGTGAAAAGGCTGCGCACGAACCTTTGCCGTTGGTGCCGGCGATGTGGATGACCGGGGGCAGCCGGTCCTGCGGATTGTCAAGCCGCTCCAGCAGCCGCGAAATGCGGTCGAGCGAAAGGTCGAAGCCTTTCGGATGAAGCGCCATCAGGGCTTCGATTTCGCGGTCGGCGGCAAGCGTCGTCATGGTGGAATCCTAGCGCATGAGCCTGAAAACCAGAATCGGTTTCGGATGGCCATGGCAATCAAAGGCTACAGCGCGCCGAAGCCCTCGTGCAATCGCGGTCGCGGCGCTTCGTGTCGCTTCAGGCTTGCGGCCGAGCTTCCGCGGCAACCACCGCCGGCGGCAGGATTTCCGGCTCCAGCGTTTTTTGCTCTTCCGGCAGCTTGAGCAGCATCTTGAGCAGGCGCGCGATCGTTTCACGCATTTCCAGCCTGGATACGACCATGTCGACCATGCCGTGCTCCATCAGATATTCGGAGCGCTGGAAGCCATCGGGCAGTTTCTCGCGGATCGTCTGTTCGATGACGCGCGGTCCGGCAAAGCCGATCAGCGCGCCGGGCTCGGCGATGTGCACGTCGCCCAGCATGGCGTAGGAGGCGGTCACGCCGCCCGTGGTCGGGTTGGTCAAAACGACGATGTAGGGCAGGCCGGCTTCCTTCAGCCGGTCGACACCGACCGTTGTCCGAGGCAATTGCATCAGGGACAAAATACCTTCCTGCATGCGGGCGCCGCCGGAAGCAGCAAACAGGATCAGCGGCCGCTTGCGCTGCAGGGCCACTTCGAAACCGTGCACGATGGCGTCGCCGGCGGCCATGCCGAGCGAACCGCCCATGAAGGCGAAGTCCTGCACCGTGACCACAACCGGAAGACCCTCGACGGTGCCCAGCGCATTGATGATCGCGTCCTCAAGGCCGGTCTTGGCCTTGGCGTCCTTCAACCGGTCGACATAGCGCTTCTCGTCGCGGAATTTCAGCGGATCCTGCATGACCTTGGGGTTGTCCAGGGTCTCGTATTTGCCGCCATCGAAGAAGAATTTCAGCCGCTCCTTGGCCGAGATCTTCATGTGATGACCGGACGAGGGAATGACGAACTGGTTCGATTCCAGGTCCTTGTGGAACACCATCTCGCCGGTCTCCGGATCCTTGATCCAGAGATTCTCGGGCATGTCGGTGCGCCGGCCGAGCATCGAATTGATCTTCGGGCGAACGTAATTGGTGATCCAGTTCATCGCTTCGGCTCCTGTCCTGACGAAGAGTTGCTAATGCATGTCGCCCAAAAGTGGGAACCGGTTCTGGGATAACGGCATGCACAAGACCTGACGTAGGGAAACTATTCGGCAGCAGCAAGGCGGGCCGAGCGCACGCCTTGCGCTAGGCCGCTGACCAGCGTGGCGACGGCCTCGGCCGGATCGGCGGTCTTCTCGCCCTTCGGCCCCAGCACATTGGCCACCGCATTGACGATCGCGGTGCCGACGACGACGCCGTCGGCATTGGCGCCGATCACCCGGGCCTGCTCGGCGGTCTTGACGCCGAAGCCGACGCAGACCGGCAGGTCGGTGTGGCCCTTGATGCGCTTGACCGCCGCCGCCACCTTGCCGGTGTCGGCCAGTGCCGAGCCGGTGATGCCGGTCATCGACACGTAATAGACGAAGCCCGACGTGTTCTGCAGCACCTTGGGCAGGCGTTTGTCGTCGGTGGTCGGCGTCGCCAGCCGGATGAAGTTGATGCCGGCTTTCAATGCCGGAATGCACAGTTCCTCATCCATCTCCGGGGGCAGGTCGACGACGATCAGCCCGTCGATGCCGCTGGCGATCGCGTCCTTGAGGAAGCGGTCGACGCCATAGATGTAGATCGGATTGTAGTAGCCCATCAGCACGATCGGCGTTTCATTGTCGCCAGCGCGGAAGTCGGCCGCCATCTTCAGCGTCTTGGCCAGCGTCTGGCCGCCTTTCAGCGCCCGCAAGCCCGCCGCCTGGATCGCCGGGCCGTCGGCCATCGGATCGGAGAACGGCATGCCGAGCTCGATAATATCGGAACCTGCGCCCGGCAACGCCTTCATGATCGACAAAGAGGTATCGTAGTCGGGGTCGCCGCCCATGAAATAGGTGACGAGCGCCGGGCGGCCTTCGGTCCTGAGCTTCGCCATGCGGCGGTCGATGCGGGTGGCCATGATCAGATCTCCATGCCCAGCATGCTGGCCACCGTGTGCACGTCCTTGTCGCCACGGCCGGACAGGTTGACGATGACGATCTGATCCTTGTCCATGGCAGGCACGATCTTCACCGCATGCGCGATGGCGTGCGCCGATTCCAGCGCCGGGATGATGCCTTCGACGCGCGTCGTCAGCTTGAAAGCCTCCAGCGCCTCGTCATCGAGGATCGGCACGTATTCGACCCGGCCTGAATCGCGCAGCCAGGAATGCTCCGGCCCAACGCCGGGATAGTCGAGGCCGGCCGAGATCGAATGGCCGTCCATGATCTGGCCGTCGGAATTCTGCAGGAGATAGGTGCGGTTGCCATGCAGCACGCCCGGCGCGCCGGCATTCATCGAGGCGCAATGCTCGATGCCGTCGAGACCGCGACCGCCGGCTTCGATGCCGATGATGCGGACCTCCTTGTCGTCGAGGAAGGGATGGAACAGGCCGATGGCGTTCGAACCACCGCCGACAGCGGCGATGATGGTGTCGGGCAGCCGGCCTTCCTGCTCGAGGATCTGTGCCCGCGCCTCGATGCCGATCACCGACTGGAAGTCGCGCACCAGCTCCGGATAGGGATGCGGGCCGGCGGCGGTGCCGATCAGGTAATAGGTGTCCTCGACATTGGTGACCCAGTCGCGCAACGCCTCGTTCATGGCGTCCTTCAGCGTGCCGTGGCCGGCGGTCACCGGGCGCACTTCGGCGCCGAGCAGCTTCATGCGGAAGACGTTCGGGCTTTGCCGGGCAACGTCTGTGGCGCCCATGTAGACGACGCAGGGAAAGCCGAAGCGGGCCGCAACCGTGGCCGAGGCCACGCCGTGCTGGCCGGCGCCGGTCTCGGCGATGATGCGCTTCTTGCCCATGCGCTTGGCCAGCAGGATCTGGCCGAGGCAGTTGTTGATCTTGTGCGAACCGGTGTGGTTCAAATCCTCCCGCTTGAAGTAGACCTTCGCGCCGCCCGCGAGGCCCCTGGCCGAGGAAACCTCACGAAGATGCTTCGTGAGGCCTTCGGCGAAATAAAGCTTCGACGGCCGTCCGGCATAGTGGGTCGACAGGTCAGTCAGCTCAGCCCTGAAATCCGCATCGTTCTTGACCTCGTTCCAGTGCCGCTCCAGATCGAGGATCAGCGGCATCAGCGTTTCGGCAACGAAACGACCGCCGAAAATGCCGAACATGCCCTGTTCGTCGGGCCCGGTGCGGAAGGAATTGGGTGTCGCCGGCTTGTTCATCGCCGATCTCCTGGCATCTTGACTATGAGGCATGTCCTTGTCGGAAAACCGGTTCCCACTTTTCCGGGACATGCTCTGGTTTGAGGCACCACTAGGCTGCGCGGGTGTTCCGCGCGGCCCTGACGGCCCGGAAAAACTGTTCGATCAGCGCCGGATCCTTGACGCCCGGCGCGCTTTCCACGCCTGAAGAAATGTCGATCCCAGGCGGGTTGGCAAGCCGAAGGGCATCGCCGATATTGGC